>CAYFOT010000071.1:0-4654 GCA_964344825.1 uncultured Actinomyces sp. | reverse complement strand
CCAACGGGCGCAGGCCCAAACCAGCGGGCGCAGGCCCAAACCAACGGGCGCAGGCCCAAACCAGCGGGCGCAGGCCCAAACCAACGGGAAGGCGGCGACGGTGCGATCGGTTGCAGAGTTTTACCAGGACTGCCTTCAGGTGGCACATCAACAAGACCCACTGGGGCTGCTCCTCTCCGACGCGGTCGGGTGCGTGCTCGCGGAAGACGTTGTCGCCCCCCAAGACCACCCCGCGACGGACGTGGCCGCCCTCGACGGGTACGCGGTGCGCTCGACGGACCTGCGGGCAGCATCCAAGCAGAACCCGGCGCGCTTGACGGTGACTGCGGAGATCTCGCCCGGGGACGCGAACCCGGCGGGCCTTGCACCAGCGGGAGCCATGCGCATCGCATCCGGCGCCACCATGCCCGTGGGCGCCGACAGCGTCGTCCCCCTGGAACACACCGACCACGGCCACAACGACGTCCGCATCACGAAGCCAACGTTCAGGGGTGAGAACGTGCGCGCTCGGGGCGAGGACGTAAGGGAAGGGGAGAAGATCCTCTCGCAGCACACGCGCCTAGGTCCCGCCCAGATCGCGGCGGTTGCGGCGGTGGGGAAGGCGCGGGTGAATGTGCACCCTCGCCCTCGTGTCGTCTTCATTTCGGTCGGTGACGAACTGGTGGAGCCCGGCACTCGTTTCCGGGAGGGGCGCGTCTACGATGCCAACGGGCAGGCGCTTGCGGCAGCAGCAACAGAGGCGGGGGCGGAGGCCTTCCGCTGCGCCCCCATCCCCGACGACCGAAATGCGCTGCGCGAACTCATCGACGACCAACTCATGCGGGCGGACCTGATCATTACGACCGGGGGAATATCGTATGGCTCGGCCAACACAGTGAGGGAAGTGCTCTCCCCGGCCGGCACAGTCCGCTTCGACCAGGTCGCAATAGCGCCAAGAGCCATGCTGGGGGTCGGAACCGTTGAGCCCGAAGGGGACGTCGAGCACGACCCAACCCCCATCTTCTGCCTCCCCGGCGACCCCGTGGCCGCACAAACATGCTTTGAAGTGTTCGTAAGGCCCGCACTACGCCGAATGCTGGGATGGAAACAGTTGAGCCGCCCAGGTGTGAAGGCGGCCGTCACCCAGGGGTTCTCCTCCCCGCCCGGCGTCCGCCAGTTCGTCGGCTGCAAACTGAAGGGCGACCCCCGCACCGGTTACGAGGCAGAAGTCGTTGGCAGGCCGGAGGCGACGTGGGTGTCGTCCTTTGCGTCCTCGAACGCGTTGATCGTGGTCCCGGAGGGCGTCACGAACGTCACCGCCGGTTCCGTCTTCACCTGCATGCTCCTGGAGTAGCCATGCCATCATGGTGGAATTCCTTCAGGCGCCGGCACACGGTGTGGGGGTACACCCCCGAAGATCTAACGCTGACCTTTGACGCGGAAAACCTACGCACCCTAATAAAGGGTCGCCACGTCAGAGAGGTCGTGGTGCGCCCCGCCGTCGGGCGCGACCACTTGGACGTGGAACGCGTCCGGCGCGCCGACCACGACTGGCTCTCTCCCTGGGAGGCGACGCTGCCGCCGGACTCCTCCTCCGGGCTGCCAACCTGGGAGGAATACCCCGGCCTGATGGACTCCCGCCACACAGACGGCAAGGGCCTAGCGATGATCATCCAGGTCGACGGCCAGATCGCGGGCCTCGTGTCCCTGGGCGCAGTGGAGCGCGGCGCGATGCAAAGCGGCATCCTGGGCTACTGGATCATCAGTGACTGGGCCGGCCTAGGCATCGCATCGCTTGCGGTCGCGGCGGTGATTGACCTGCTCCTTGGGAAATTGGGCTTGCATCGCGTGGAGGTCAACGTGCGGCCTGAAAACGCGCCCTCGCTAGGCCTGGCCCGCAAACTGGGCTTGCGCGAAGAAGCCTACAAGAAACGCTACATGCACATCGCGGGCCAGTGGGCCGACCATGTCGGTTTCGCCGTAGACCAGCAGGATATGGCCGGGCAGTCGATGGTGGAGAGTCGTATTCGTCGCTGATGCAAACACTCGACGGAGTGGCGCACACACACGTTGCAGGATTGCCCATATGTTGGAGTGGTGGAAATAGGTGGGCTAATTGTCGCGGTGGTCGCATGCGTGATCATCTTCTACGCGCTGCCCGCAAGGATTGCACGTCGTCACGCGGTCGTGACTTCCAGAGAAGGGGACCGGTTCTCCGCCGACGTGACCCTGCTGGCACCGCCGGACACGTCCGAAGGCGCGGACCGGGGCCATGGCGGCTCCGCCCTCGTCCCGAAACCCTCCACCCAGCCCCTTTTTCCCGCCGCATCACGCGCGCGGAATGCCGCCATTGCGGCGCCCCCAGAGCCTTACGCATCACATCCCACAAAAGGAACGTCCATGACTGCCGTCCCTAACTCACGTGAAGAGAATCATCCCCACGCGTCAGAACCCGCCCCCATCAGGAAGAATCCTGCGCAGCAGATGACTGCGTTGCGCTCGCGCAGAGTGGCGCGTCTGGCCCGCGAACAGGCCGCCGTTCGCCGACGCATCGTCACCGCCGCGGTGGCGACTGTTTTCATTCTGACGTTCACCGTCCTGGCCGCGATCGGGGTGTTGGCGTGGGCGTGGTTGGCGCTGCCGGGCGCGTTCCTGGCCGGGACGGTCGCCAGCTCCGTGTACGGGGCGGCGCAGGCGCAGAAGCAGAATGAGGCGGAGATTGAGGAGCTGGAGAGGATCCGCGCCAGCTCGACGCGTCTTCGTGAGGAAATGAAGGGCCGCGCACCGGGCGTCGCGAAGTCGGGGACGTGGCCGGGACGCGCGTCCTCGGTGACCAAAGGCCGGGCCGCGCAGTCGACGGAGTCCGGTTCTGCGAAGCGCCGCGCCTCCGCCACCCAGGAGAAAACCGCGGCCCCAGCCTTGGAGGAGGACAGAGTCCGCGCCCAGGTGAAGATGGGGGGCGAGGACGTGGTGGCGCCCGCAGTCCCAGCCGCCGCGGAAGAGCCGGCAGAGGCTCCCGAACCCACGGTTGAGGTGGACTTGGAAGTTCGAAGGGAGCAGTCGTGGAACGTCACGAAGCTGCCCCCTGTGCGATACGCAACTGATGAAGTGATCGTCACGCGCCAGGTACACGCGGATACGGACTTGGTCCCGGTGTCTGAGCATAGGGGCGAGGGCGTTCCGGGCCGCCCAATCCGCAAATCTCCAAGGAAATCTGCCGATGTCGCAACCACCGCGGACCTCACGGGACCGACGTTCAAGTTCGACTTGGACGCAGTTTTGGATCAAAGGCGCGCTCAGTAGGTTGGTTTTGCGTGTGCGCGGGGCGTGCTAAGCTTCCTAGCGCACAGGGGCTATGGCGCAGTTGGTAGCGCGTCTCGTTCGCAATGAGAAGGTCGGGGGTTCGAATCCCCCTAGCTCCACCAAATTCTTTGCATCCGCAGTTCGCGGTGCGCCTACAAAACGAGGGTGCGTGACGACCCGGAGTGGCCGCCCTCGCCCTACAAAAAGTTGACCATCAGCACGTACGTGAGCGTTCCCGCGCCAACGCTCAGCAGCGTGCGTCGCTTCGCCAACAGGTGCACGGCCACGGTCACGCCAACGCTGACTAGGGCCGGGAACAGGTTCCCGCCGTCCGACCCCGCCGAGCCTGCAAACGTACTCAACGCCAATATCGCCAAGATTCCGGCGGGCATCCAGCGGGACAAGGCCTCGATGAACCTCGACTCCCGCAGCGGCTTCAACACCGCAAACGGCGCGGCTCGCAGGGCAAACGTGATCGCGAACCCTATCGCCAAGACGGCGGCGATGTACGGCAGGCTAGGCATCGCGCGCCCCCTTCCACCGCGCAACCCAGTAGCGGACAACTAGGGCGAGGACGAACATCAGCAGCCCCGCCAACAACGCCGCGTTCGGGAAAATGATCATGGCGAGGGCGAAGCTGGTCGCGGCCAGAAGCAAGGAGGGCACCTCCGCCCTCGTCCGCGCCGCGTCCAACGTGAGCGTCACGAATAGCGCGCACAACGCAAACTCCAGCCCCTCGATCTGGACGGGGAGGAGGCTCCCCAGTGCCACGCCCGTCAGGCCACCGAAGAACCAGTAACCCTGGAAAGCGAGCTGCATGGAAATAAGGCGCCACGACGTCCAGCCGCTCGGGATGCCGGCGGTGACGGCGTAGGCCTCGTCGGTGAGCGCATATATGGAGTATGTGCGCGCCACGGGGTTCTTCACGACTTTCAGCGGGAATGTGAATGCGTAGAAAACGTGGCGGAAGTTCACCAGGAATGTCGTCACGGCGATGGTTGCAAGGGGTGCTGTGGACGCGATCAAGCCGATCAGCAGCAGTTCCACGGAGCCCGCGTAGACCGCGACGGACAGTGCGGGCGCCAGCCACCATGGCAGGCCCGCGTGAATGACCAGCAAGCCGTACGCGATCCCCAAGGGGAACATGCCGAGGCCCGCCGCGAGGGACAGTTCGAGGCCCTTCCTGACCTCCCCCGCCCTCGTCCCCTTAGAGTCCATGGGCCCGCCTCCATGCTCGCTTCGGCGCGCGCCCCGTTACGTAATTCAATGCCCCAACCATTCAGTCTTGCCCGCGATGGGCGGCGAAAGCGGGTTGCCGCTTCGCCCTCGCCCCGCGACCCTACTGCGCGGACTGCTCCAGACGCAGGAGCGT
>CAYFOT010000070.1:0-6209 GCA_964344825.1 uncultured Actinomyces sp. | reverse complement strand
TGCCGTGGCGACGAATCACCTTGCACTTGTCACAGATCTTCTTGACGCTTGGTTTAACTTTCATTGCTATTCCTTCGCCGCCGAGGGCGACTTATTGAGGCCTGTTCGTTCAAAGCACTTCGCCTTGACCGAGGTCAACCAACCGATTCTTACTTGTAGCGGTAGACGATTCGTCCGCGCGACAAGTCATAGGGGCTCAGTTCAACGACCACGCGATCATCAGGCAAGATACGGATGTAGTGCTGGCGCATCTTTCCGGAGATGTGCGCCAAGACCAGGTGTCCGTTCTCAAGTTCGACCCGAAACATCGCATTTGGAAGCGCCTCTACGACATTTCCTTCGACTTCGATTACGCCGTCCTTTTTTGCCATAAACCTAGCGGTCCTTACCCTTAGCCGGTGGGCGTCAAATTGAGTATGCCCGACTGTTTAGCCTAGTGCAGATACCATGACTTGCGGTAGACTAGTGGGCCGCAAGTTAGCGAACTCACGAAACATGCACGCCAACTGGGGTGTGCCACCGCAGCCCTGGGGTCGATTCGTGTTATCGCGACCTGCTCTAGGCGGTGAAGTCTTGGACCGGCACTATACCGAAGGCGGCAAGGCCGGCGGCTCCCCCATCGGGCGCCGTGAGAACACTGATCCCCTTGCGACTGATCGCGACCGTGTGCTCCCAGTGCGCAGCATCGTCGCCGCTCAAGGTCACAACGGTCCAGTCGTCGTCGAGGACGGTTGACCTAGAATCACCGGCAATCACCATGGGCTCCACGCACAACGCCATGCCCGGCACAACCTTGGGGCTACGCCCGCGTGTCCGGTAGTTGTAGACGGAGGGATCCTCATGCAGATTGTTGCCGATTCCGTGGCCCGTGTATCCCTCGATAATCTCAGGAGTCCACCCCAGGGAGTCACCGAGTTGACGCCCTAGTTCCTCAACCGTGTCCTCCACTGCGGCACCGATGTCGTTTATCCTGCGAGCACTGGCAACGCGCGCGACGCCCGCCCACATTGCCTTCCGCGTGATGTAGGAAAGCAGTAGGCGCTTACGGACCGCTGGGGCCACGTCTCCCGGGATGGCCGCGGGCTCCATGTCCGCGAATGCGCTATCCCCAACGTGCGGTTGGCCAACCACAACTGTTACAGCTGCGTCGGCATGCCATTTCTTCCCATCGCGCACTACGTATGCCCCGCAGTCGTATGAGACGATGTCGCCCAGCTTCAGCGTCCGTGAGCCAGGGATCCCGTGCACGACCTCATCGTTCACGGAAATGCAGACGTTCGCAGGAAAGCCCTGGTAGTGGAGGAAGTTAGCCTTCGCACCCGCCCTCGCAATGACGTCGGCGACCACCCCGTCTAGGTATTTGGTCGTGACGCCAGGTGCGGTGGCCTCTATCAGCGCCGTGTGGATGGCTGCGACGACGGCACCTGCCTCCCGCATCCGTTCCAGGTCACGTTCAGACTTCAATGTTGAGCGTTGCACGTCTACTTGCAGACCTTCCGGGACCGCAGGACGGCAAGCATGGCTTCTCGCACTTCTTCCTTGCCAGCCGATGCGTCCACGACCTCCAAGAGATCCTGGTCGGCGTAATAGGTTGCGATTGGCTCCGTGAGTTCGTGGTAGTCGACCAGACGCTGCTGGAAAACCTCTACCCGATCGTCACTGCGTTGCTCTTCACCGGCCCGGGTCAGTAGACGCTGAATTACTACTTCGTCGGGCGCTTCGAGCTCAATGACGATATCGAGGGCGACCCCGCGCTTCGCCAGTAAGTCACGTAGCGCGTGCGCCTGGTCCAGATTTCGGGGGAACCCGTCCAAGATGAACCCACCCTCTACATCCGGAGCGGATAGTCGCGCGTCAACCATGGGGACCGTGACTGAGTCCGGGACGAACTTCCCCTTCGCCATGTACTCCTCAGCCAGAGCGCCGAGTTCTGTTCCTTCTTCAATGTTGGAACGGAATATCTGTCCGGTGGAGATTGATGGAATACCTAGGCACTCAGACAGCCAAACTGCCTGTGTGCCCTTACCAACGGCGGGCGGGCCAAGGAGAATCACGCTTGTCACTTCAAGAACCCCTCATAGTGGTGTTGCTGCAACTGGGAGTTGATTTCTTTGACAGTCTGCAGGCCGACACCAACCATGATCAAGAGTGTGGTTCCACCGAACGGCATCTGGTTCGGTCCCAGTCGCAACGGGATCATGACGATGGAAGGCAGGATCGCGATTATGACCAGGTAGATGGCGCCCACCGTGGTGATGCGGTTGATGACGTACCGCAAGTATTCGGCGGTTGGCTTTCCTGCACGGTAGCCGGGGATGAAACCGCCGTAGCGCTTCATGTTGTCCGCTACCTCATCGGGGTCGAAGGTGATCGAGGTGTAGAAGAATGCAAACGCCAGAATCAGCAGGCCATTCGCCAGCATGTACCAGCCACTTTGGTGAGAGAAGTTCCTGGAGATCCACTGCACCCAACCGGCCGCTGGATCACCGAACTGTGCAATCAACGGCGGCAACCCAAGGATGGATGTAGAGAAGATGACTGGGATAACGCCGGCCATGTTGATCTTCAGCGGAATGTAGGTAGTCGTACCACCGTATGTGCGACGCCCAACCATACGCTTCGCGTACTGGACCGGGATCCTGCGCTGAGCCTGTTCAACGAACACCACCGCAAGGGTCACCGCGAGAATGATCAGGATGATGATGAACACTGTCATCCATCCGCGGGTCATGCCAATGTCAAACAGCTGGGTAGGCATGGTCGCCACGATGGACGTGAAGATCAGCAGCGACATACCGTTGCCGACACCGCGTTCCGTGATCAGCTCACCGAACCACATGATGACGGAGGTGCCCGCAGTCATCACCACGACCATGAACAGGTAGGTAGCAAAGGACGCATTTGGAATCACGTCGGAAGTACAGTTCGGGAACATCTGCCCGGAAGCTGCCATGGTGATCATCGTGGTGGATTGCAGAACCGCCAAGAAGATCGTCAGGTAACGCGTGTACTGCGTCAACGTCGATTGACCTGACTGCCCTTCCAAGTGAAGGTCCTGCAAGCGTGGAACGGCTACGCGCAGCACCTGGATGATGATGGACGCCGTAATGTACGGCATGATCCCCAACGCGAAGATCGACAGCTGCATTAGCGCCCCACCTGAGAACAGGTTGAACATGTCAAGCAAGGAGGTTTGCTCCTGCTGAGCTAGGCAAGCGTTTACGTTCTGTGCGGACACCCCCGGTGTGGGAATGAACGTTCCAAGGCGGTATAGCGCCATGATGAGCAACGAGAATAGGATTTTTCGTCGCAAGTCAGGGGTGCGAAACGCCTGTACGAAAGCCTGTAGCACACTTCCTCCAAGCCCAGAGGGCGGTATTTTGGCATCGGCTACCCGATGCCTATCAGAGTAACCGCAAAGTCGTTTTACGTTACCCGGTTCAGTTCGTTGGGCACAAGTTAAAGAAAAAGATGGAGGGCACCGGTCCCGGTGCCCTCCACCGTCCTAGCGGGCGGTAACTGTGCCGCCTGCTGCTATGATCTTCGCTTCTGCGGAGGCCGACCACTTGTCGACTTCCACGTTCAATGGGACGGAAATCTCACCGCCACCAAGAACCTTCACAGGCTCACCCTTGCGCACAAGACGCTTCGCAACTAGGTCAGCGACGGTAACGTCACCACCCTTGGGGTATGCCTCTGACAGCGTGTCTAGGTTCACCACCTGGTATTCCACGCGGAATGGGTTCTTAAACCCACGCAGCTTCGGAAGACGCATGTGGATCGGCATCTGGCCGCCCTCGAATCCAAGGGGAACCTGGTACCGGGCCTTCGTGCCCTTCGTGCCGCGTCCTGCGGTCTTACCCTTCGAACCTTCACCACGACCAACGCGGGTGCGGTCCTTCTTCGCTCCCGGTGCGGGTGCAAGGTGGTGAAGCTTCAGAACCTCGCCCTCGGCGGGAAGATTGTTCTTCGCCATGCTTAGTTCGCCTCCTCAACTTCAACCAGGTGACGCACGATGCGCAACTGGCCCTTAACGACCGGGGTATCTTCACGAACGCTGGTCTGACCAACCTTCTTCAGGCCCAGAGTCTTCGCGGTTTCCCGAATGTTCTTCTTCTGTCCAACCAGGGACTTCTTCAGCGTTACCTGCAACTTAGCCATTAGTTGCTCACCCCCGCTGCTGCCTTCTGTGCCTCGGCTTCTTCCGCAGCAGCCTTACGCTCTGCTTCGCCTTCCGCACGCGCCTTCAGCATGTACGCCGGGGCAACCCGCTCAAGCGGAAGCCCACGCCTACCTGCCACAGCCTCTGGATCCTCAAGCATCTTCAGACCAGCAACAGTCGCGTGAACGATGTTGATGGCGTTAGAAGATCCCAGGGACTTCGTAAGAACATCGTGGATGCCGGCGCACTCAAGTACTGCACGCACCGGACCACCTGCGATTACACCGGTACCGGGGGAAGCCGGGCGCAGCATGACTATGCCGGCCGCGTCCTCACCCTGGACCTTGTGAGGAATGGTGCGGCGGATCATCGGGACGCGGAAGAAGTTCTTCTTCGCTTCCTCAACGCCCTTGGCAATGGCCGCGGGAACTTCCTTGGCCTTGCCGTAGCCAACCCCAACCATGCCTTCACCGTCGCCAACGACGACGAGGGCGGTGAAGGAGAACCGACGTCCACCCTTCACAACCTTGGAAACACGGTTGATCGTTACGACACGTTCCAGGTACTGGTTACGGTCCTGGTCACGACGGTTGTCACGACGATCGCCACCGCGACCTCCGCGTCCACCCTGACCTGCACCGGCTCCATCGCGGCTTTGGCGCGCGGAGCTGTCCTGATTGTTGTTACCTCGCTGCTGTGCAGCCATCAGATACTCTCTCTTCCTTAACTCGCGCCTACAGCTTCAGGCCGCCCTCGCGGGCGCCTTCCGCTACTGCCGCAACCCGGCCGTGGTACTTATTGCCACCACGGTCGAACACGACTTCTTCAATACCAGCCTCTTTGGCGCGGCTTGCAATCAGCTCACCGACCTTCTTGGCCTTATCTGTCTTCTTCGCGTCATCTGCACGCAGTTCCGGCTCCATCGTTGAAGCCCAAACCAGCGTCGCACCCTTGGAGTCGTCGACAACCTGGGCGAACATGTGGCGGTTCGAACGGGTCACAACCAAACGAGGGCGTGCAGCAGTTCCAACGACCTTCTGACGCACGCGCTGGTGGCGGCGCTTCCGGGCAACGAACTTACCCTTACCTTTGACCGTGTAAGCCATTACTTACCCGCCTTTCCGACCTTGCGGCGAACAACTTCACCCTCATAGCGGATGCCCTTACCCTTGTAGGGTTCTGGCTTACGCAGCTTGCGGATGTTAGCCGCAACTTCGCCGACCTTCTGCTTGTCGATCCCGGCCACGATGATCTTCGTCTGCGTTGGCGCGGTGATCTCAATGCCTTCAGGAGCCTCAACGGTGATTGAGTGAGAGAACCCAAGCGTTAGCTCAATGTTCTTACCCTTCTGCGCAACACGGTAACCCGTGCCCACGATCTCCAGGGTCTTGGAGTAGCCCTTCGTCACACCTTCAACCATGTTGAATACTAGGGTGCGGGAAAGGCCGTGCAGCTCACGAGCCTCACGCGTCTCATTGGGGCGCTCCACCAGGATCTCATTGCCTTCGATCTTGGCGGTGATCGGGCTGCGCAGGGAAACGCTCAGTTCACCCTTGGGGCCCTTCACGAAGACAGTGTTGCCTTCAATCTTTGCTTCTACACCAGCGGGAATCTCCACTGGCTGCTTACCGATACGTGACATTAGATTCGCTCCCTTACCAGACGTAGGCTAGGACTTCGCCGCCCACAGCCTTGTCGGCTGCCTGGCGGTCGGTGAGCAATCCGGACGAGGTCGATAGAATCGCCACGCCCAAACCGCCGCGAACCTGCGGAAGATCGGTGGACTTTGCGTAGACCCGAAGACCAGGCTTGGAGATGCGGCGAAGACCGGTGATTGCGCGGTCACGCTTCGCTCCATACTTGAGGTCAAGGATCAGGGTCTTACCAACGCGGGCGTCCTCAACGTGGACAGCCTTGATGTAACCCTCACTCAGCAGAATCTGTGCGATGGCGTCCTTCAACTTGGAATACGGCATCGACACAGACTCATGATGAGCCTGGTTCGCGTTGCGCAGACGCGTCAGCATGTCTGCGATTGGATCAGTCA
>CAYFOT010000069.1:3470-6759 GCA_964344825.1 uncultured Actinomyces sp. | reverse complement strand
GGTCCTCACTACCTCTTCGACCAGCTGGCGGCCCTCGACTACTCGGGCGCGGACGTGGTCGGAAAAGGCGCGCACTACATGTTTCTGGAGGAAACGGGCGCTCTGGTCCTTCGGTTCCCGGATTCTGAGCACAAATTCCGGCACTTGGTGTCCGGTCCGACGATTGTGGCAACCAGGGACGTGGCCAAACGAGCTCTGTTCCCGGCGGTGAGCATCGGTGAGGACACCGGGTTCCTCCGAAATGTGTTGGATGTCGGAGCTAACGTCTACAGTTCCGACAGATTCGGATTCGTGCAGGTTCGAAAGGCGGGGGGCGGTCACACGTGGGGAGTCTCGGAGGCAGAAGTGATGGCGACCGGGCGCGTCGTCGGCTTCGGGGACAATTTTTCCGGGGTCCTGTTCTGATGGCGGATGTGACGGTGAACGTCCCAGTTGCGGGCACGCGCCCGCAGGTCTTTGGTTGGCGGTGAACCCGTGTCCAGTAAGAAAACTGTAGACGATCAGGCGACCCAATCTTTATCTGACTGGCTTGCGACCACTACTTTGGAGGTTGCTGACACTGGGGAAGTCCCGGTCCAAGCTTGGAAACTGGGACCGGTCATCTCCAAGCCCTCATTCGCGAAGTACTGGGCTGAAGTCTGGAGACGTCGCGCCTTCGTCTGGGCTGATGCGCGGGCACGCGCCTTCCAGACGACGCGCGGCACCTTGCTGGGTAAAGTCTGGCTGGTCCTCAGCCCGTTCCTGAACGCCATGATCTTCTACTTGATCTTCGGGCTTCTCCTTCAGGTGAGCAGGGGCATCGACAACTTCTTGGGCTACCTAGTGATCGGTGTGTTGTTCTTCCCGGTTGTGCAGGACGCGCTTGGGGGTGGGAGCCAGGCGCTTTTGTCTTCCCGGAATCTGGTGCGCGCTTTCTCCTTCCCGCGGGCCGCCGTGGTGATGTCCTGGTCAGTCCGAAACGCCTTGGACTTCATTCCTATCCTTGTTGCCTCCTTGGTGTTCATCGTTGTCGTTCCGCCTCACGTGATGCCCACCGTCTACTGGCCGCTGGTAGTCCCAATCGTCCTCCTCGGCTTCGTTTTCGCGAATGGTCTGGCTCTGGCGACTTCTGCGTGGACGGCAGCCGTCCCAGACCTGAAATTCATCTGGCCGTTGCTGGGCCGATTTTGGTTCTACGTGTCCGGTGTCTTCTTTTCTCTGGACCGGTTCGAGGACCTGTTCCTGGTGTCCTTCATCATGCAGGCGAATCCCGCCTACGTCTTCCTCACAATGGCGCGTGACGTTCTCATATACCAGACCATGCCCCCGCTGTTTTCCTGGTTGTACATGACTACTTGGGCTGTTGGGATGTGGATCATAGGTGCGGTTGTGTTTTGGTGGAGGGAGGAGAAATATGCCGAAGAACTCCAGTAGCGCACCGATCTCGCCGGCGCGGGAGGTCCCACTCGGGCCGCCCACTGTCGTTGTGGACAACGTCTACAAGACCTACAAGATTGAGTCCGGTGGAGAATCCACTCGGAAGTCGAAGGTGGGCCGTGCGGCCCAGAAGATTTTCCACAGGGCCATTCCCACGAAGGTGGAGGCGGTCCGCGGGGTTAGTCTTGTGGCCCGCGCTGGTGAAGCAGTGGGCCTCTTGGGCGCGAATGGGGCAGGCAAGTCCACACTCCTGCGGCTAATCGGGGGGGTTGAGGCTCCCACGGCGGGGACGGTTCTGGCGCGCAGTAAGCCGATGATTCTAGGGGTGAATGCAGCGCTCGTACCCAACTTGTCAGGCATGCGAAACATAGAACTTGGATGCCTAGCCATGGGGCTGTCCAAACGGGAAATAAAAGAGGTTACCCCGCGGATAGTTGACCTCGCAGGTATCGGGGACGCAATCTACCGGCCTATGCGCACCTACTCGTCCGGCATGGGGGCGCGTCTGCGCTTCGCGATCAACGTGGCTGCGCATCCGGACATACTCCTTATAGACGAGGCATTGGGAACGGGGGACGCCGCGTTTGCCACCAAGTCGGAGATCATAACGACGGAGATAAGGGAGAACGCGGGTACGATCTTCGTCGTCTCCCACGCGGCGCAGACCATTGAAGAAATGTGTACTCGCGCGATATGGCTTCACCAGGGCAAGGTTATCGCTGAAGGTCCCGCTCGGGAGACGGCGCGCAGCTACCGACTTTGGGCCTGGAAGGTGGCGCACGGTGAGTTCGATAAAGCGGAGGAGCTGCTACAAGAACAGTTGGCGACGCCCGTCAGGACGCAGATCGTGCTTGAGGGCCGCGCCGGCGCGGGACGGCCGACTCACAACCGGGTGAGGGGTTAGCCATGTGGAAGATGCACGTGCGGGCGTTCTTTCTAGCGTTGGTCGCGGTGGGCGCGATCGGTGGCCTGGCATTCTTGCTGTTTGAGGATGTCAAAGCTCAGAAGACCTGGCGTGATTTCGTGAATGAGACCGCCCCACAGGTTGTGTCGGCCCAGGAGACGATTGACTCCGCTCAGGAAGTCGCGGACGCGGCGGAGGCTTCGGGTGTGGAAGCCTCAGTGATTCAGCCGCTGGTGGAGCAGATCGCCGTGTGTCAGGGTCTCACCGATAACCTGTCCGAGATCGCGGACTTCATCGCCACGGAGGACGAGCGGGCGGCTGGTGTCGGACAGGGCGAAGGGGCCCAGTCCCATGACCAGGGTGGTCCTCTGGCCGATCTGGACCTGCTTTCCCAGGTCGATTTCTCATCGAACCTGCAGGTTGACACCCCCGATCGCCCCTACCAGGAGATCCATCGGTTCTCAGGCATGGGCGCCGCATTGGAGGACTCACTGGAGGACTTGGCTGAAGCCTCCAGCGTCGTGGAGGCCTCCATGGAGGAACACCTAGAATCCGCGAATGCGACACTCACGACCCGACAAGACGCGCTCCGTCTGGAAATAGCACGCGGTCGGGTTCTTCAAGACTACGCGGAGGTACAGGGAGCCAGCGAGGGCGCGCAACTCGGCTTGGCCGACGCTCTAGATAGCGGGCAGGAACTGTTGATTCGGCAGCGAAGTCTGGACCGTGCAGACGCCAGTGCGGTGGCCAAGGCAATCGTGGACACCGATGCCGCGATACAGGCGATAATCGCCAAAGCAACCGCGATCGTGGAGGAGCTGGGCATAGAACAGGAGGAGTTGAACTACCTGGTTGAGCCTGAGCAGGTGTGGACTGAAGAGGACGCGTGGTTGGGCTTGGGGACCGATCCGGGGTCTACCGCGGATCAGGGGATCGATGATGCCGCACCGACCACTCCCGCCGCACCGA
>CAYFOT010000069.1:0-3370 GCA_964344825.1 uncultured Actinomyces sp. | reverse complement strand
GGCGACGGAGGAAACGAGGACGAAGAAAACGCTGACGATGGTGGCACCGTCGCCGACGGTACGGAAGAGGAAGAAAACGAAGCCACGGACGGACGCGTCGATGGCTTCACGGACGACGACACCAACATGTGACGCCCTTGCGGTTCCACGCGTCTAAAGACGGTGAGCCAAAGGCTCGTACACCTCATCCCTGATGCGGCCAGCGACGCGCGTCCACGTGGAAGTGGAGGAACGGGCCGCTGCCGCCCTGTTTTCGGCCTCCAATGGTTCGGCCCACGTCGCTTTCAGGGCCGCCGCTAGCGCGTCCGCGTCCCCAGCCGGCACAGGGATCGCGGCGCCATCAGCGCAGTACGCCTCCCGCAGCGCAGGCAGATCTGAGACGATGAGAGGCACTCCGAGCGCTCGCGCCTGCATCCCTTTTATGGGCGTGACATTGCGCGTCACTTGGGTGTCAACTCGGGGAACAACAAACGCATCCAGAGCTTGATACCAGTCAAGGGCCTCCTCAGCGTCTACGCGCCCTGGGAAGACGACCCTGTCGAATACACCAAGTTCCTCCGCTAGGTCCTTGAGTGCCGGCAGCGCAACGCCGTCACCGACTATTGCGACGTTCACCGGCAGCCCTATGCGGGCGAGGGCGGCGGCCGCCTCCAGAAGTGTCGGCAAACCCTCGTAGTCGACTACCGCAGTCACGGTGCCCACCCAGAACCCGTCTGGTAGTCCTAGGCGTTCCCGCGCGGCGCGCGGATTCCGCTCCACCTCGACTAGTACGTCCTCCACCGAGTTGGGTGCGATTGTGATCTTTCCTCCCGGCACACCTCGGCTGACCAAGTCTTTCTTTTGAACGTTCGACAGGACGACTACTCGATCGGCGCGCAGAGCCATTTCCGTTTCCCTCTGGCGCATAAGCGAGAACCGCTGAGAGTTCCGACGGTACGTTCTCAGTTCTTCCGGTTGGCGAGCCAGCCACGACTCTTCCATGTTGCCGCGCATCTCATACACCCAGGGAATACCGGTTGCCCTGGAGACCGCATCCACGGTCAGAGCATTCTCGTAGTTGGTCGTGGTGTGTAGGACGTGTGGCCTGAACTTGGCTACTTCTTCCGCAAGCATGCGCGCCTGCAACAGGAGGCGCCGGTCCACCGTGCGGGGGAGGGTCCGGGGCTGGAGCCGGTGGTAACGAATGCCTCCGACCACTTCCTCTTTGCCTGCCCAAGGCCGCCCGATGAGCGTGGGGTAGGCCAGGCGGGTGGCGGCCCCGACTACGATCCCAGCGCCTTGTTCGGCCTCCAGCAACGCTTGGGTGCGGACCGTGTATCCCGACCGCGTCCACGGAAGGGAGTTCGTCAGGAAGTGGAAGACTCGGAGCGGACCATACGGGGGTGGTGTCACCGGGTGAGGCGGCAGTACCATCCCACTGCCGGGGGTGAGAACTTGTGCCTCGCCCCTGTATCTCATCCCTAAGCGAGCGGAAGACAGGGTACGCGCCCTATCCAGGTCCCCGGCGAACCATGCCGCACGCGCCGCTGCATCCGAGTGCTCATCCTCAGCGGGGAGTGACAACTGGGCCCGCAGTTCCTTCTCGAGCGTTGTCCGCGGGGTCCGTCCCCTCGCGAGCTCCTCCAAAGTCCGGCGAGCCGCTTGTGGTTTGTCACTTGCGAACTCCAGGAAGGCGCGCGTGGTCGAGGACTTGGGGAACCAACCGGTCGCCCTCGCCAGTTGGTCCCTGAGAGGGCGCGGCAGCCGGCGCGAGGTCTGCACGGCGAGCAACGTGGGGTCTTCCACGACCATCCTCCCCACCGTTGTGGCGAGAAGCGGGGCGGAGCGCAGAAGGTTGCGTGCTCGTCCCAAGGTATCTGCGCTCACGCCCGGGCCACCACCGAAGGTGATGGTGTCAAGCGTCGGGCTGCCGATCGCATGACTCCGCCCGCTCGCTTGACGGCGCGTACCGCTGCGCGCGCCGGGGCACGCTTCCGGGCATCGGCTTGCCTCCGCTCCAAGATGGTGTCGACCACGAACTCCGTGAACTTTACGATGTTTTCCTCTGGCGTCTCCCGTTGCAGAAGCCAGTGGCGCCCGCGATCCCGGACTTCTAGGCGCTCTCGGTCGTGTGCCAACTCAACCCACAAATCGGCCAGCGCCTGCGGATCCATGGCGGGGACGGCGTCGCCAGCGCGCGTCTCGGAGACGATCCGCGCAGCCTCTCCATTGGCGGCGACGCTCACGTGACGCCCGATGGAAAGCGCTTCGTAGAGTTTGGAGGGCACGGTGTATGACAGCGGCTCCCAGCCGCGCAGGTGGATCAGTGCGGTGTCACACCACTCATACTCCTCCGCTACTTCCTCGAAAGAGATCCTCCCCAAGAACTGGACGGGGAGTTGGTCTCTGCGCGCGTGCAGCTCCAGGCGTCGTAGAGTTGCCCCTGAGCCAGCCACGCGCATGGTTGCATCCACGCCGGCTTCCACCGTGAGGCGCAGCGCCTCTAGCGCGCTGTCCAGTCCTTGCGCTCGCCCTGTTGTACCGGCGTACAGGATGCGTAGCGTCCCATCCTGTCGGTCGTGTCCATCCAGATAAGCAGTGTCGGCCAGGGAGGGGACCGCGTGGTCCCGCACCGATGCCATGTTCCGCAAGTTCAGCACCCGCTGGTAGCCGGCGTCGCGTAGGGCTTCGGCGAACGAGGGGGTAGTTGTCACCACTGCGTCCGCGCCCCGCAGCGCCCAGTTCAGCACGCCGCCGCCGGTCTTGATGAGTGCGTCAAAGGCGACTGCTTTCCAATAGCTCTGCGGGTTCGCCTCGGCCTTTGCGCCCCAGTCGTTCATATAGCGGAGAAGTTCAGGCCACACGTCCCGGAGGTCCACCACATAGGGACGACGCGTCGCTTTCGCGACCACGGCGGTGACTATGGCTGAGGGGACCGGAGGGGCAGTGGTGACAATGACGTCCGGCTTCTCGGCGAGCACGAGGCGAAGCCCCATCCACAGCGACGATAGTGCGACGATCCCCTGATCTTTGACCCTGCTGATCAGCGAGCGGTCGTGTTCGGCGAACTTGGTTCGCCACACCATCTCACCGTGCTCCCCGTCAGCCACGGCGCCCGGCGCGTAACGGGGGTCGTCAGTGGTGAGCTTCCCGCCCGGATAGTGGGGAGGAGCGGCAATAACCACGACCTCGTTTCCACCTTGGACGAGCCCGTCGGTGATCTGCGCCCAGCGCCTCTGCGGAGTCCCCTCTTCCGGCTCCCACTGCTGGGAGATGATCAGAATCTTCATCCGGTTGTGCTCCTCGAGGGGTACTGGCGCCGTCGGATCTGGGCCTGAACTGACGTTACCGCGTGCGTCGAAAGCCAACACGCATGTCCAAGGCCATTAGT
>CAYFOT010000068.1:0-6943 GCA_964344825.1 uncultured Actinomyces sp. | reverse complement strand
GCGATTGGATCAGTCATTGTCATTTGGGGCGGACCCCTTCCTCGACGCGGTTTCCTGACAGGGCTCTTTTAGCCTGCGGACCTACGTCGTAAGTGTTACCAGCTGCTCTTCGTTACGCCAGGCAGGTCACCCTTCAGGGCGAGCTCACGCAGGCAGATGCGGCACAGGCCGAACTTGCGGTAGACCGACTTCGGACGGCCGCAGCGGTTGCACCGGGTGTAGGCGCGCACAGCGAACTTTGGCTTGCGAGCCGCCTTGATTTTCAGAGATGTCTTAGCCATGTCTCAGTCCTCTTTGAAAGGGAAACCGAGTTTACGAAGGAGCGCACGCCCCTCCTCATCGGTATCAGCGGACGTCACGATCGTTACGTCCATACCGCGAACCCGGTCGATCTTGTCAACGTTGATCTCGTGGAACATGGACTGCTCGGTCAGACCGAACGTGTAGTTGCCATGGCCATCGAACTGCTTGGGGGAAAGACCGCGGAAGTCGCGGATACGTGGCAACGACACGGAAAGAAGACGGTCCAGGAACTCCCACATCCGGTCACCACGCATGGTGACGGATGCGCCAATAGCCTGGCCCTCACGCAGCTTGAACTGTGCGATGGACTTCTTCGCGCGGTTCACGCGCGGCTTCTGTCCGGTGATAGCTTCGAGGTCGGTAAGTGCACCATCCAGTGCCTTACCGTCACGAGCAGCTTCACCCACGCCCATGTTGACAACAACCTTTACCGGCTTGCCAACCTGCATGACATTCTCAAAACCAAACTCTTTGATGAGTTCGCCCTTGACCTTGTCCTCATACTTGTCTTTCAGACGGGGGCTCATGCGTCCAGCTCCTTACCCGGCTCAATGCCACGGCGGCTGCCACCACGGGCAACGCGGACACGAACGGTCTTCTTCTTACCATCGCGCTCAATGGTGTCCTCACGGAAACCAACGCGGACCGGCTTTCCAGTGGAGGAATCCACCAGTGCAACCTTGGCAATCGAAATGGGGGCCTCAACGGTGATGATGCCACCCTGCTGGCCTGCCTGTCCCTGGCGGACGTGGCGCGTCTTCAAGTTAACGCCCTCGACCAGAACGGTGCGGTCAGCGGTGTTCACCTTGATTACGCGTCCCTGCTTACCCTTGTCGCCTGGGGCCAAAGGCTCAAGGCCCTCAGCTTCACGGCGAGCGTTGCGGGCAGCCATCTTCTTCGAATCAGATGTGCGGCCTCTAACGACCTCTACCAGGTCGCCCTTCTTAATCTTCGCGGCCATCAGATCACCTCCGGCGCAAGCGATACGATGCGCATGAATTTCTTGTCACGCAGTTCGCGCCCAACCGGACCGAAGATGCGTGTACCGCGGGGATCGCTGCCGTCGGTCTTCAAAATGACGGCTGCATTCTCATCGAAGCGGATGTACGAGCCATCCGTGCGACGTGACGGTTTCTTGGTGCGGACGATAACCGCCTTGACTACATCACCCTTTTTGACGTTACCGCCGGGGATGGCGTCTTTGACGGTGGCGACGATGGTGTCGCCAATGCCCGCATAACGCCGACTAGAGCCGCCCAACACGCGGATGCAAAGGATTTCCTTCGCTCCTGTGTTGTCCGCGACCTTAAGTCGTGACTCCTGCTGGATCATGTCTTATGACTCCTGTCGTCGTGCTGGTTCTCTTGAGGGATCCCCCATGAGCCTGGCCGAACGGATTTGTTTGCTTGGAAAATGCTAGTTCGTGAACCGGGCCAAAGGATATCTCCTTTGGCCCACCTCACTACTTTGCCTTTTCCAGGATCTCAACTACTCGCCAATGCTTCGTGGCGGAGAGTGGCCGAGTTTCCATGATGCGGACTAGGTCACCCACGCCGCATTCGTTGTTTTCGTCGTGTGCCTTGACCTTCTTGGCCTTGCTCAGCACCTTGCCGTAAAGGGGGTGCTTGAACCGGTCTTCAAGTACAACGACGACGGTCTTGTCCATCTTGTCGCTGGATACGTATCCGCGACGGACCTTGCGCTGGTTGCGCTCTGTAGCTGTTGAATCTGACATATCTTCTAGTCCTCACTACCGGGCGCGGTACGGAAACCGAGTTCGCGCTCACGCGCAATCGTGTAGATGCGTGCGATGTTCTTACGAACAGCCTTCATGCGGCTACTGTCTTCTAGGCCACCGACAGCCTGCGCGAAACGCAGGTTGAACAGTTCAGCCTTGGACTTCTCCAGCTCCTTGCGAAGTGCAGCATCATCCATTGAATCCAGGTCTGCAGTCGTCAATACGTTGTCTGCCATCAGTTCTCCACACCCTCACGAACCACGAAACGGGTCTTCATGGGGAGCTTGTGACGTGCGCGGCTCATGGCCTCACGCGCCAAAGGCTCCGAAACTCCACCCAGTTCGAAAATAATGCGACCCGGCTTGACAGGAGCGACCCACCACTCAGGAGCACCCTTACCGGAACCCATGCGGGTTTCGGCTGGCTTCTTTGTAAGGGGACGATCCGGGAACACGTTGATCCAAACCTTGCCACCACGCTTGATGTGACGCGTCATGGCGATACGGGCCGCTTCGATCTGACGGTTCGTCAGGTAGGCGTGCTCCAAGGCCTGGATTCCGTAGTCACCGAAATGCAATTCGGTGCCGCCCTTGGCCATACCCTTGCGGTTTGGGCGGTGCTGCTTACGGTACTTAACTCTACGGGGAATCAGCATGAGCTTCAGGCCTCCGTTGTAGCTGTCTCAGCGACCGGTGCCTCAACCACTGGATCAGTGTTTGCTGCCTGGTCGACATTTTCATTTGCGGCTGCGCGTCCACGCCCGCCGCCCTCGCCACGACCGCCACGACGACCCGGGCCACGGCGATCCCCGCGACGGTTACCGCCACGGTTTGCCTGCTCAGCCTGGATACGTGCGAACTCACGCTCCGTCATGTCGCCCTTGTAGATCCACACCTTCACGCCGATACGGCCGAACGTGGTGCGTGCCTCAAAGAAGCCGTAGTCAATGTTGGCGCGCAGCGTCTGCAAAGGCACGCGGCCCTCACGGTAGAACTCTGAACGCGACATTTCAGCGCCACCCAGACGACCGGAGCACTGGACACGGATGCCCTTGGCGCCGGCGCGCTGTGCGGACTGGATTGCCTTACGCATCGCGCGACGGAAGGAGACACGGGCAGCCAGCTGCTCCGCAACTCCCTGTGCAACCAGCTGAGCGTCAATTTCTGGGTTCTTCACCTCAAGAATGTTGAGCTGCACCTGCTTACCCGTCAGCTTTTCCAGATCCTGGCGCAGGCGGTCTGCCTCTGCGCCGCGGCGACCGATCACGATACCCGGACGCGCGGTGTGCAGATCAACGCGAACACGATCGCGTGTGCGCTCAATCTCCACCTTAGATATGCCCGCACGCTCAAGACCTTCGGACAGAACCTTGCGGATCTTAACGTCCTCGTCTACATAGTCGCGGTACCGCTGACCTTTGGTTGTGGAGTCGGCGAACCACCGCGAACGGTGTTCGGTGGTGATCCCCAGGCGGAAACCAGTGGGGTTGACCTTCTGGCCCATCTAGCGATCCCCTTCCTTCTCATCTTTGGTGCCCACAATCACGGTGATGTGGCTGGTGCGCTTCAAAATCGTGCCGGCGCGGCCCTGGGCCCGCGGCTGGAAACGCTTCATAGTGGGACCCTCATCGACGTACGTCTCAAGGATCCACAGATCTGCTTCCTGCACGTTCTCACCGCTGTTCTCCGCCAATACCTTGGCGTTCGCAACTGCGGAGTGCAGGATCTTGTTGACATCGCGGGCCACCTTCTGGGGTGCGAACGCCAGCATGTCAGCAGCCGCCAGAACGGGCTTGTTACGGATCTCATTTACGACCCGACGTGCCTTCTGGGGCGTGACGCGAACGTAACGCGCCTGCGCCTTGGCTTCCATCTTCTAGCTCCTCACTTACCGGGCGCCTAGCGGCGCCGGCCCTTACGGTCGTCCTTCACGTGACTGCGGAAAGTGCGCGTAGGCGCGAACTCACCCAGCTTGTGACCAACCATCGACTCTGTCACGAAGACCGGCACGTGGCGGCGGCCATCATGAACTGCGAAGGTGAGGCCCAGGAAATCCGGGGTGATCATCGAACGGCGTGACCAGGTCTTGATGACCTGCTTGCTGCCCTTTTCGATCGCGTCGTCGACCTTCTTCTGCAGGCTTGGGTCTACGTAGGGACCCTTCTTCAAACTACGTGGCATTGCTTCAGCTCCCTATCAGCGCTTCTTGCCCGTACGGCGACGGCGGACAATCAACTTGTCGCTTGGCTTGTTGGGCTTACGGGTACGACCCTCAGGCTTACCCCATGGGCTAACCGGGTGACGACCACCTGACGTGCGTCCTTCACCACCACCATGTGGGTGATCCACAGGGTTCATAGCCACACCACGTACCTTGGGACGCTGTCCCTTCATACGGGCCCTACCAGCCTTGCCAAGGGAGATGTTCCCCTGCTCAGCGTTGCCCACGGAACCAATGGTTGCGCGGCAATCCATGTCCACGTTGCGGATTTCACCAGAAGGCATGCGCAGCTGGGCGAAACGCCCTTCCTTCGCAACCAGCTGGATGGATGATCCCGCGGAGCGTGCCAGCCTGGCGCCCTGACCCGGGTTCAGCTCCACGGCGTGGATAACTGTACCCAGGGGGATGTTGCGCATCGGCAAGCAGTTACCGGGCTTGATGTCGGCCTTGGGGCCATTTTCAATGGCCGTGCCAACCTTCACGCCGGCCGGAGCCAGGATGTAACGCTTCTCCCCGTCCGCGTAGTGCAGCAACGCAATGTTCGCTGTGCGGTTCGGATCGTACTCAATGTGCGCAACCTTTGCGGGTACGCCATCCTTGTCCTTGCGCTTGAAGTCAATTACGCGGTATGCGCGCTTGGCTCCTCCGCCGCGGTGACGAGAGGTGACGCGTCCGTATGAGTTGCGTCCACCGGACTTCGTCAATGGGCGAACCAGTGACTTCTCCGGGTGAGAACGGGTGATCTCTGAGAAGTCAGAGACGCTCCCGTGGCGACGACCGGGTGTCGTCGGATTGTATTTACGAATACCCATCTTCTTCTCTTACCTCTGCGCCTTAGATCCCGGACTGACCGAAGATGTCGATGGAACCATCGCGCAGTGTCACGATGGCGCGCTTTACGTCTTTGCGACGGCCAATGCCATCACGACGACGGTACGTCTTGCCGACCCGGTGCATCGTGGCAACCTTTTCGACCTTGACGCCGAAGATATCTTCGATCGCGTTCTTGATTTCCGTCTTGTTCGCGCGGGGATCTACCTCAAAGGTGTACTTTCCCTGGTCCTGGAGCAGAGAGGACTTTTCAGTCACAACCGGCTTCAAGATGATGTCGCGCGGGTTCTTGGATGCTTCGAGGGAGCTCATTCAGCGTCCTCCTTAGCGGCCTTCTCAGCCTTCTTGTCAGCCTTTTCATCCACACGTTCCTCATAG
Organism: uncultured Actinomyces sp.; assembly: GCA_964344825.1. Taxonomy (GTDB): domain Bacteria; phylum Actinomycetota; class Actinomycetes; order Actinomycetales; family Actinomycetaceae; genus Scrofimicrobium. Next base: position 1,473 of record CAYFOT010000068.1, on the reverse strand, counting down.
GACTCTGTGGTCTTATCGGCCTTCTCTACCTGAATCGCCTCATCCTTGGAGTCGGTGACCTCAGCCGTCGCTACGCGCGCACGTGCATTCTGTACGCGTGTCACGTACTGATCCAGAGCCGCTTCGGTGATCACGACGCAGTCGGAGTTCACGACGTCGTACGCGTTGAGCTGGTCAGCCCAAAGTACGTGTACGCCGGGAATGTTGGAGTAGCTCTTCGCAGCCTTGATCGCGTCGAACTCTTCACGGTTGATGACAACCAGAACCTTAGGCGCATCCGTTGCATTACGCAGCGTCTCAATCGCTGCCTTCGTCGACGGAACGTCGGTGGAAACCAGTCCTTCAAACACCAGGATCGCGTCGTTACGTGCGCGGTCAGACAGTGCTGAACGCAGTGCGCCAGCAATCATCTTCTTAGGTGTGCGCTGTGAGTAGTCGCGCGGGTGTGGTCCGTGGACTACGCCGCCGCCCTTCCACTGAGGTGCGCGGATGGAGCCCTGACGTGCACGGCCGGTGCCCTTCTGGCGCCATGGCTTCTTTCCGCCACCCGCAACATCTGCGCGGGTCTTGGTGGAAGCGGTGCCCTGACGGGCTGCTGCGCGCTGTGCTTCAACGACCTGGTGGATCAACGGCACGTTCAAAGGAACGTCGAAGATCGAACCGGGCAGCACAACCGTCTTATCGGTCTTAGCGCCTTCAGCGTCGTAAACGGGAACCTGAATGTCGGCTCCTACTGTTGCGTTCTTCGGTGCCATGCCTATGCCCCCTTCGCCGCGGTGCGAACCATGACCACAGCCTTACGAGGACCGGGGATGGCGCCCTTGATCAGGAGCAAACCGCGTTCGGTGTCCACACCCTGAACCACAAGGTTCTGAACAGTGCGCTTGTTGTTGCCCATGCGTCCAGCCATACGCTGACCCTTGAAGATACGTCCCGGTGTTGCACACGCCCCGATGGAGCCTGGCTTGCGGTGGATCTTGTGGGCACCGTGTGACGCGGGGCCACCGGCGAAGCCGTGACGCTTCATCACACCGGCAAAACCCTTGCCCTTGGTGTTTCCGGATACGTCAACCTTCTGGCCGACCTCAAATGTGGCCGCATCCATTTCAGTGCCGAGGACGAAATCCTCTGCGTCTGAAGTGCGGAACTCAGCAAGGTGACGCTTCGGTGATACCCCGGCTTCTTCGAAGTGACCAAGAAGTGGCTTGGTCACGCGACGAGGATCAATATCCTCGAAGCCAATTTGGACGGCGGAGTAGCCGTCGTTCTCTTCGGTACGCACCTGAGTAACGACGTTCTTGCCGACCTGCACGACCGTCAGGGGAACGACGTTGCCGTTCTCATCCCAGACCTGGGTCATGCCGAGCTTGCGACCAAGGAGGGCCTTCACGGGCCGCCCGGTCTTCTGCTTGGTGTCAATAGTCATTGCAGATGTCCTCAGAGCTTAATCTCGATGTTCACGTCCGCCGGCAG
>CAYFOT010000067.1:0-6976 GCA_964344825.1 uncultured Actinomyces sp. | reverse complement strand
TGATGATTGCTACTTTGTCTTGTAGACGTCCCATTACCAACTCCTTCGTTGTGTTCCCCCATCGTAGCCCGCGGAAGGCGTAGCGCACGTTGCCTCAGTGACGGACGAATGTGCCGGTGGCTCCAGATTCAGACCCAAGTATTCGGCCACGTTCGTTTCGCCTTCGGACAAGAACTCTAAGAGATCGTCTTGGCGCGGCTGGCCGATTACCTGTCGGTACTCAGTCACCGTCCGCAGCAAGCTAGTTAGCTGGCGTTGCTCGCGACTAAACGGCATGGCAGGCACGTAACGTTCGATCGCGGCACCACCCTCCTTCGCATAAACCCAATAGGGAACGATGTCGGATAGTTCGGGGGCACGTGCCCGTTCAGCAGCGTCAAACATGGCTGTCCACGGGTCCGCGTCACCGCCGGCGTCTTCCGGCTGCAGCGCGGCATCCCTGAAGTCAGCGGCAACATTCTTCCTGACCGCGTGCCCCTTGTAGCGGTGCACACGCCCCTCTCGTTGTTCGAGGTCGACGGGGTTACTAGGTAGGTTCCAGTGAACCACGGAGTGCGAATAGTTGTGGAAATCCAGCCCCTCCTGTCCAACAGATGTCGACGCCAGCACGAAGGGCCGAAATGGAGAGTTGAAGGCGCGACGCAACTGACCCTCGTGGACTACCGTCTTCTCTGACGTTTGCTGGCGGCCATAGACCGCGGCGAAATGTGCACTGAGGTTATGGCTTTTTAGACTGACTCTCCACCCGTTATCCGCAAACTGGTTTATCGCGTTTGGCATGGCTCGAAGGGAGACTGCATCCTCCATCGCACGGGTGATCCCGCGGGCGCGATGCAGCGCAGGCATGTCCTGGAGTCCCTCTGATTCAACCAGCGTATGGAAGTACTCATCTATTACGGCCTGCAGATTACCGTCGACACCCATTTGCAGCATCGCCTTCCAATAGGGCATCTGAGGAGTCCGACGCAGCAGGTATGCGACCTCTTGTCGATTGAACAGCAGTTGAACTCTGTTCGCGAGATGGAAGGACAAAGATCGTATTTCAGCGTCTTCAACGGTCCGATTGGAATCTTCTCCACCTACGCGCGATAGGCCTCTTAGGAGAACCACGCCGGGCGAGGCTAGAGCAACATGGCTACGACCTCGACTAGATTGGCCGGCGCACAACCTAAGCCCATTTCGGCGATGTGGTCGAGGGCGTGGAGGTGTGCGCGCAATTCCTTTTGGCGCGTCGCCGACGTCCCACGATCGGTCGGACTGTCGTCGGAGTCATCGCCCTCGTCCTCTTCATCCGTCGGCCACCAAAGTTGCCCCAAGGGAGCGGAACTGAACCCTTCAGCCTGGTCAAGAAGGAAGGGCACGACCGAATACCATCTATTGTCGACCTCACCTCTTCGCTTCCGGTTCCTATAGATTGGAAGATCACTGAGCTTGGCTGCCACCCGGCCTTCTATAACCTTCAACACTTCTTTGGGGGAGGCTAAGTGGGATGTGCTGTCCTTCTCAGCCCTGTTTTCCGTTGCCAGCTGACGCGCGATTTGCAACGGATCGCCCAGTCGAGCCAGCGAAACTGACGGGTACATGAGGGTGATGGCAGCAAGATTCATTGGGCTCCCAGTCGCGTTCAATCGCAGGCGGAACGGCGGCGCTGTTTTAGTCCCATACGAGCGCACGGGATGGGACGAATTTTCTAGGCACCGCCGTTCCGCCTCGTAACTAACCATGGAGGCGATCGACTTCGGCACGACGCCCCATGTCGAGAAAACCAGTCGCTTAGAAAATGCCTGCACCTCCGGGATCGCGTAGTCACCCCTTGGTTGGTAATAAGGCAAGGATGGGGGCATCCACGCGATACGCCATGCCTGGTGTTTGTCGAGGATGTTTTCCATGAGGACACGCATCTTGGCGTTTGCCGGAGGCACCGCCTCGTTTTTCACCACCTTGCCCCACGGGAACAATCCTTCGCCTTCGCGCACGAGCTTTCGAAAGGTTCTGTTGGACGAGGTATGAGACGTAACAGCCGCATGTAGCGCACGAGAAACCACGTAGGCGTCCCGGTTCATCATGCTTAGCGGGTAGGGAGCGGACCGCCAGTACTCAAAACCGTCATAGGGAACGTCAAGAAACCGGCGCACCTTGTCCAGTGTCACCCATCCTCGGACGTCCTCCGGCCTCAGTTTCATCTCTCCGAGACTCTTCTGCGTGAGCATACCGTTTCTATCCTCGGTGACCCCAAGGCGTTCGGTTCGACTCATGACCCGGCGTAACTCGCGCTCTACTTGGGCACGCCCCTCCCTGAGTTTCGGCACACCAGTCCCCGGGTCACCTCCCTTAACGTCGTATATGCCCGACCGCATGGCGAGGAGCCCGTCTTCCACCACCCGTTTCCGCTCCCGGCCGGCCAAGGAAGCCACTGTGGCGAGGAAATCTGAGTAGTGCTCATTTCCTTCCGGGTCCCCTGCCAGAGTGAACATCTTGTAAGGGGTCGCTGACAACAACAGTAGTTTCGCGCCGGGCGCATCAAATAGCTCGCGTGCAAGAACCTGCGCAGGGGTTGGGTTTTCGGTCTCCGGATCAAGTAGATGCTTGAACCGCTGAAACTCATCTAGGACTATTAGGTCGGGTTTCAGGAAGTCCAAAGAGACGCTCGCGACGAGGCCGCGTAGCGTCCCTACTAGCAGGTTACGAAGTCTCCCTAAATTTCTATCAGGCGTTACCCGCCCGGCCCTTGTCGCGTGAATCCTGTGCGCGTCTCCAAGTCGCCGCGCAACCTCTATCAATTCAGTTTCCAGTGTGCCTCCAAGAGGTCCTTTCGCATGTGCAAGAGCCTGTGAGAACCGGGCTTCCAACGCTGGTATCAGGCTGGCCCCGCCCATTCGGTCTACGTCCCACTGGAAGTTGCAAAAGTCCCTGTTCCCGCGAAACAGTTCCACCCACCCGTGCGATGCGACACTTCTACTGCCCATGTGAGCGGTGACCAACCGGTGAAGAAGCGCTCTCTCATCGCTCCTACCCAAGCTTGTGCCCGTATCTAATGAGGTTCCTGGGGTCAGAGAAATAAAGTTGACCTCGTTTTCATTCAACTGCGACAGCACTAATGGCAGCAGCGTCAGGCGGTCGGCGTACTGCAGGTCATTCGCACCTACGGCATTGAGTCGGGAAACGTTTTGGCGGGCAATCTGGGCATTCGACGCAACGTAAACGATGTTGATGTTTCGCCGCCCGCGGGCCCGCAGAAGATCGACTGTCTTGGCGACGATGCCTTTGGCAACCATCGTCTTCCCAAGCCCGACCTCATCCGCGATCAAGAAACGGTCAGTAGGATCGTCCTCGTCCCACATCCGTGAAAACGCGTATTCGACGGTGTCCACTTGGAAGTCTTTGAGCGTGGCAAGAATGGACTCAGTTGTCTCCACTAGCTACCACCTCTTTGTGCACTACCCACACCGCTTCCCACAGCGCGTGTAAGTCGCCCAGATCAATAGCGTCCCGATTGGGATGGTCCTCTAGGTCCTTGAGTAGCTCAGCGATGCGGCCGAGGGCGTCGCCGTCGCGCCCCGCCGCTCTAACCAAGCGTTCAAATATAACCGGTGCCCAACCAAGGGATTGGCGGCCGGTTGGGCCGCCAGCTTCTTCAGTTCGCGCCAGCGGGTCAACCTGGTCTTCTATTGGCTCACCTAGGAGGAGCATGAGGTAGCGCAAGATGTCCTCACGGCTCCGCAGAACATCAAATATCTGTTCGTTCTTGCGCCAGCCGATGTCACCGGTCAGCTCTGCTTTTAGCACGCAACGGCGTGTGTCCTCCCGCCGCGTCTCTCCAGTTCCCGCATAAACCCGCGTCTCGACGGCCACAAATGGTGTGACACTTTCGCGTGCCACTTTCCAACTGCCACGCGCAGGTACCCCTTCGGTCAGTGTTGAGGGCTTTGCGGACACCAACCACATCGTAGTGCGCGAGCGTGGAGGAGCCTGTGGAAGAGACTCTTCAAATGACCAGTCGATCCGTAGCCTCTGGGGGTCGTCTGACGCAAGCGCAACCGCCCCGGTCCCTTCGGTGGTTACGCGGAGCTTTAGGAGGGCTTCCGCCAGTTCACGGTGATACTTCTCCAGAAGACGGGTCAATTTCGCGTCTTCAATGGAGGCTTCCCATCCACCGACTTGATGATCGATCAGAAGTCTCGATAGACCTTCCGCTCCTTCCTTGGGCTCTAAACCGTCCCCTCCTCGATAGCGTGAGCCAAAATAAGTCGCGTGCACACCAGTCTCTGCGGTTCTACCGTCCAGAACAGCAACAAACTCAACGGAGTTACCCCACCTACTAGCCGTAAGATTAGCGCTCCCTGTAACGGTCCTGGACATGTCCGGTCGATCACGTCGGCTGTCCAGGTCAACAATGTAGGTTTTGGCGTGCAACCCGTTGTGGTCCTTAAGCGTTAGCTCTGCTACGTCACTAAGGGCCTCTTCATCTTCGAGCGTCCCACCGTCGGTGGGCACATCATCAATCAAGACTTTGGTCGCAAATCTGCCGATCGACTTAGGGCTGAGAGAGTCGAAGCTCTCCGGCCGTGAAACTAAGATGCGGGCGTTCTTGGTGCTTTCTTTCGGGAGCCGTTCCAGCTTTTGTACTGCTGGGTCGGTCAGAAACGGGCTAATCGCCAAAACTCTGCGTGCTGAAGTCGGAAACGGCCAAAACGTCTTCTTGTCCAAGCCAATTCCCCTAAGGTAGCCCCCCGTGTAGGGAGGCGGTGCGGACAAACGGACGGGATGCAGTGTACGTGCAACGTCGGCGATGCGTCGGCTGTGCTCCGAAGATATCGGGCGAAGCGAGAGCTTAGGTAATGAGCGAATGAAATCCGCCGCAGGGGCCGCCTCGATCTCCCCTTTCACGCCTTCATCCAGCATCAGTATGGTGTCCCAAGAGTTATCCATAGTAAGGTTTCGGCTCAAGATCAACACGCGGTGCAGGTAGTCAGCACCCGAACGGAGCTCCTGCCTGAAACGCAGCACCCACACTTTCGGGTGAAAGAGTCGGCTGTGAGACGGGGGCGCGACCTCAACAACGCTATCCTCAATGAAAGCAAAAGGCGGATAGAAATTGATTGGCACATGGATGGCACCTGCCTGCGTAAATACGGTTGTCGATTCCCCGTATCGGCGGGCAGCCTCAAGGCGCCTAATCGGATCCATGCGTCCTATCGACGCCTCCTCCATTCCGTCCATATCACCGAAGGAGAGATCGGCTAGGAGCAGTGCAACTAGGTCCAGAGAATAAGTAGTGGCGATCGCAGCATCCAACTTATATCCGGAAGGAGATTGCAAGGCTTCAACCAGCGTGCTCCTACTATTTGGCGTAAGCGTCATGAGAGCGCCCGATAGAGGTCGTCTAGGTGAGACCGGGCTTGTGCCCACCGATACTCCAGCCGGCGCGTCCCCGAATCTCCCTCCCACGCGTCCAGCTCGGGCCCACCCAGCAGACGCGCGCGACTACCTTTCATTTGGCGTTCTCTCAGCTCAACTAGAGAACGTGCTTCAGGCATTTCTGCTACCAGAATCCCTTGGTCAGCGGCCCTCTTCACTATTTCGTACCATTGATCGGCAAACGAACGGGTGTGCTCTGCTAGGCGTGGCCGGGTGATCGACACGGTTTTCCAGAAGTCATCGCGGTCCCACCCTTCAGTGAGATGGTCTTCCACCAATGCTGCCTGTGCGTCTTCCAGCGCTCCGCGGTAGTTTTCCGCCCACTCTGCACGGTCGGCCTTATCAGCCAACATCAGGTTATATAGGAGAGCCGCGAGCACGTGGAATTCTCTGAAGCGGTATGCATGATTGACTTGGCGTTGGAACTTATCCGGAAGTCGGGAGTATATGACGTCGTCCCAGGGGTATCCATCCGTGTCGATCCGATTGTTGATCAGATGACTGAACAGCGAACCCGAGGTACTCTCCGAGATCTTATCTGCCAAGTAGACCGCTTCCTCATACGTGAGGTCAAACGTTGTTGCCCCTAGAGCTCCGGCAACAAATTCTGGAGGTATTGGAGGGAGGTGCGGATCAATGCCGAACGCAGCCAAGGCTGCGTACGCCAAATCGTCCTCATCCCCACGGTCCAGTTCCTGGATCGCAGCTTTTCGTCGAAAGTAAGTGTCTGGACTGTTGGCGCCAAAGATGCCCCACCTATTGAGACACGATTGGTACATCTGCGACGGAAGACGCTTTAGCTTGTCTCTTGCGCGCTCCCCGATTACTCCCGTCGTTTCGCCGCCGCTAACGAGAGAACCGATCAATTTATACTCAAGTCGGCTGAATTCGGCCGCTTGCAGGTTTGGGGGTCCTCCAGCGTCACTCACCCTCAGCATTAACCACGGCAGAAACAATACGTACCGCAGGCGTGTGTGCAACGTGGATGTTCCCGGGAACAGCAAATCGGACAATCCGTCGCGGATTGCGCCTATACCAAGCTCATCAACCGTACTTGAGTCACGAAACAGATCGACGAACTCAAGCATGTATTGGCGCCGCCGCGCATCGGCATCTAGCCACCCAAAACTGGACATCTAACCTTCTTTCTATGCGCGTGCGTCGTTAGTACCAATGTAACGACGGGCGCCGACACTTCGCGATCGCAACCCCGCCCCTAATCCGTGCGTCATAGAGTGCCAGCTCCTGTGGCCCCAAGAACGTCCCTAAGCGTCGAAATTCAAGAGATATTTGGCACAACAGAAAACAGCCGTGTGACCCCTTGCATCCGACTTGGGGGACTGCGGTGAAGAATCTACATGGTCCGGACCGGACCCTTGCCACGGAGGCCAGCAGAGACGCTGTTCCCATTCTAGGAGATGATCACGGTGAAGAAGCTTGGCAGTTGTTCCTTTGTTGCTCGCTACTGGGCTCGTGCTGACAGCCTGCGACTCAGGATCTAACCCTGCATCAGAGCCTGGCGCTGGACCACAATCCAGAGCTACCGTCGCCACGGACG
>CAYFOT010000066.1:0-7329 GCA_964344825.1 uncultured Actinomyces sp. | reverse complement strand
CATGGGACGCCAAGAGCGTTGGTGTGCCAACAAAGAAGGAGATGCCGGCGTTCTCTAAGTGGCGGAAATCTTTGGCGAGGGCGACGGGGCGCCAGGACATCCTCGCTGCGGATCCGGCATTACGCGATTAGCGGTTGGGGGCGCTCCGAGGGGTCGCTTCGGAGGCTCACTCCCGGGCGTCGTGTCCGAGGGATTAACCCGAGGGGTCCCTTCGGCGGCGGGTTGGGTTGCCTCCTGCGCTTTCGGTCTGCCGTCCGGCCTAGGTGATCCTTTCGGTTGCCGGACTTTGGGTCCGCGTTGTTCCGGCTCTAGTCCACCCGACCTGGATCGCCTGGGTGGTTCTTGAGCTGTTCGGGTTGGTGTTTGTGCTGGCGGGAGCCGGTTTAGTTTTCCTTTTGGGGCGCTAAGAGGCGCGCTTTCGCGCCTCGTTCTTCCCTGCCTCGTTGCTGCCTCTGGTTTGGTTTGCTGCCGTTGCCGCCTCTGGTTTGGTTCGCCCTTCCGTTCCACCTTGGCTCTGTTCTGCCCTGCCTTGGCTCTGTTCCGCCCCACCTTGGTTTGGCGTCGAAACTACATGAGGGGAACGAAACTACATATCGGGAATAAATAACAATGTTATTCTTCGCTTTTTGCTCCCCCACATGTAGTTTCGGTCCCGCCATGTAGTTTGGAGGGGACAACACCGTCGATATCCGCCGGCAGAGTTACTGTGTACCCCCAGAGGATTCACGGATGAGGGGATGGGGCCTAAGACCGATGGTTATCCCCAACTTCGATGGTTAATCCCGGGATTAACCATCGATCATGTGCCACAACGTTCGTTGTTACGCGCGGGGCACTGCCGCGTCGAGCACAAACACCGCCCAGGTGCCGCCGCCACAGTTCGCACGCAAGTTGAGCAGCCCGCACGCAAGTTGAGTGGCTTGCACGCGCGAGGCATGCGTGCACAGTGCGTTGACTCCGCCCAAAGTGTGCTGGGTCCTCAGCAACCCGAGGTTTCATCAGCGCGAGGCGTCATCGCTACGAATGCGAGGCGAACAGTATTCCTACGGCTTGCTGACAGGGGACCTTGATGACCTCTGGGTTCTAGTGGTCGGTGATTGCGTCGGCTAGCTGCACCCCAGCCCCGCCCTGCTCAGATCTTCGATAGTCATGGTGAACTATCGAAGGTTGTGGTGCGTGATCGATGTTTGTGCCCGGGAATATCCTTCGATCACGCACCACAACCTTCGACTAACCGCATGTGGGCCGCCACCGACTAAACCCTATTGAGGCAGAACGCCCACTGTCACGGCGGTCACCCAGCGGCACAGCGGTCGCCCGCTGTCACGACGGCCGCAGGCCCTCGCTCGCGAACTTCGGCAGGCCAGAGGCCGCAGCCCGCGCTGGGCGGGCTGAGGCCTCTGGCCGGTGAAGCCCCTACTTCTTGATGTCGACTATCACCCGCAGCGGATTCGCCAACATGAACATGTCGAACTGGCGTGGGCTATCCATGCCGATTACGAAGTGTGCAACACCCTCAAACGTCCCGTCATAAACGCCCGCGACACCCGGTGACGAGACGCCATCACCCTGGTAGTAAATCGCGTAGTCTTCGTCGGTCTCCGGAATGGACACGCCGGTAATGCCAATGTCCAGGAACGCCTGGCCATCAACTGCGATGACCTCACCGCGTCCGACCTCTACTGCCTGCTCCACATACCGAGCATCCCAACCCACCGGGCCCTCACCCGTCAACGTGATGGTGAACCGGTCGTACTCACTGTCCGTTGAGACGTCGAAACCCGTCACGATCGCCGCCCCATCTGGCGCAACGCCAGGGCTGGCACTGGAGGACAATCCCCAGTAATCCTCTTCAACCGGCTCCGGCAGCTCTCCTTCTTCGTAGTCCTCTTCCACCCCGGACTGCACAACCTCAGGTTCCGACTGCGGCTGGGCCTCCTGCGACTGCTCCGTGGGGGCATCGGCCTCTTTCACCTCAAGTGGCTTAGAGCAACCACCCAGTGCCACCACTGCCAGGGCAACAGCCGCAGCCGCCGCGACGGGCATCCGTGTCTTCAGTACTCTCATCAGTCCTCCTCAGAAGCGATAACCTTAGCGTAACGCGGCTGGCGAAGTAGCGGTATTAACGCGGCTGGCAAAGTAGCGATATAACAGGGGGTCGGCGTGGCACAGTCAAACATTCAAATCGCGGTCATCGGCGCAGGTTCTTGGGGGACCACGTTCGCAAAAGTGCTGGCGGACGCGGGACACGACGTTCGCATGTGGGGGCGCCGCCAGGCTGTTGTGGAGTTGATCAACTCTGGTGAGAACTCTGCATACCTGCCGGGCGTGGATCTCTCGCCTTCCATCACCGCCACCACCGACATGGCATCCGCCTTGGAGGGCGCTGACCTAGTTGTCCTGGCAGTTCCCGTTGCCGTAACTGCAGAAATCGCCGCGGAAGCGGCCAAACATGCGCCTGACGCAACCTACGTCTCCCTGTCGAAGGGCATCGAACCGGGGACGAAGCGCACCGTGACGCAGATTATCGCGGAGGCAGGTGGATTGGAGCCACACCAGGTCGCGGCCATTTCCGGGCCCAACCTGTCTATGGAAATCGCCATGGGTCAACCCACTGCTTCAGTCGTTGCCTGCTCCGACATTGAGGTCGCCAAGAACATTGCCAAGGCCTGTCACAACGACTACTTCCGTCCATACGTGTCGACCGACGTGATGGGCGTGGAGATCTCGGGCGCCGCGAAGAACGTCATCGCCCTCGCCATTGGCGCTTCTGAAGGGATGGGGCTGGGCGCCAACACTCGCGCCACACTGATCACCCGCGGTTTGGCGGAGATCACGCGCCTTGGTGTCGCAATGGGTGCCAGCGCCTCCACATTCGCAGGCCTCGCTGGGATCGGTGACCTTGTGGCCACGTGTTCCTCGCGGCTGTCACGCAACTACTCCCTGGGCTACCGGCTGGGGCGTGGGATGAGCCTAGAGGAAGCGCTGTCCTTGTCGCCGGGGATCGCGGAGGGGGCGAAGACGGCCTCGCCCATGCTGGAACTGGCCAGTGAACGCGGCGTGGACATGCCCATCACGCGCGGCGTCGTTGAGGTTGTCCAGGGACGGGCGACGGTGCAGCAGATGGGGGAGATGCTACTCGGGCGCCCCCAGAAGATGGACGGCTGGGAAATAGAGCTGCTCTAGGCGCGGGGAACTATTCTTCTACCATGACTAACGCGAGCCGTCCTCTTGTCCTTGTCCTCTTCGGCGGTCAATCTGGTGAACACCAGATCAGTTGCGCCACAGCAGGCGGCGTCCTTGCTGCCATCAACAAAGAAAAATGGGAGCCGTACGCTGTTGGGATAACGCCGGACGGCCAGTGGGTCCCCATGCCGGTGAGCCCGGAAGAATATGGGTTGACCGACGGCGGCGGATACACCGTCCAAGCCGGTCACAGCCGTGTTGCGTTCTTCCCCGGTTCCAACCGCCTCTTCCAGTATGAGGTCGATGAGATGGGCGAAGTCGTTGAGCGTTCCATGCGCGCCGCCGGCAACGTGTCCGTCGTCTTCCCGTTGCTACACGGCCCGTATGGCGAGGACGGGACGGTCCAGGGCCTCCTTGAACTCTCCGCCGTCCCCTACGTCGGATGCGGGGTTGCGTCCAGCGCTGTTTGCCAGGATAAATACCTGACGAAGTCCGTCCTCGCCCAAAGCGGGATTGACGTGGGGGAATGGGTGTCGTTCACGGCGAAGCAGTGGCGCGCGGATAGGGGTAAGTACGAGGGCGAGGTGGCGGAGCTCGGCTACCCCGTCTTCGTGAAGCCGTGCCGCGCGGGGTCCTCTTTGGGCGTGTCGCGGGTGGACGGGCCGAACGCCCTCGTCGCGGCCGTTGAGGAGGCACAACGCCACGACCCACGCGTGATCGTGGAGGCAGCGAACCCGGGCCGGGAAGTGGAGTGCGGCGTACTGTCACTGGCGGACGGGAGCACGCTGGCGTCCGCTGTTGGGGAGATCCGCGTGTTGGGGGAGCAGTTCTACGACTACGAATCGAAGTACTTCGCTCCTCAGGCTGTCCAGTTGGATTGCCCGGCGGACCTGCCCGGGGAGATCGCCGAACGTATTCGTGAGGTGGCCCTGCGCGCGTTTGCCGTGGTGGAAGGGGAGGGGTTGTCCCGCGTCGACTTCTTCTATAACGAGGGCGATGGGCGGCTGGTCCTGAATGAGATCAACACGTTGCCCGGTTTCACGCCCGCGTCGCTGTACCCGGTCATGTTTGGGGACGCGGGGTACTCCTATGAGGCGTTGGTGGATGCATTGATTGAGGAAGCGGCTGCTCGTCCGGCGGGGCTGCGGTAGGTTGGAACCATGAGCAAACCAAAGGTGACACTTGCGACAGCGGCTTCGATGCCGAACCTCTACCCGGATGAGAACGGGTTGCTTGACGCGCTTGCGGAACGCGGGCTGGATCCCCAGATCAAGATCTGGACTGATCCGGATGTGGACTGGGATGAGGCGGGTCTGGTGGTCGTGCGGTCCGTCATCGACTACGCGCGCAACCGGCCGAAGTTCTTGGAGTGGGCGCAGAGCGTGCCGCGCATCTTGAACAGCGCGGATGCACTCACGTGGAACTCCGATAAGCACTACTTGAAGGAGTTAGCGGAGCGCGGCTTGCCCACGATCCAGACCACTTGGATATCGGCCGCAGCGAATTATGAGAAGCGCCAAGTGCACGCACGTTTCCCCGCGTTTGGTGACTTCGTGGTGAAGCCGACGGTGTCCTCGGGTGTTCGTGACGTTGGGCGGTACTCTTCGGTGAGTCTCACGCAGCGTCAGGCCGCTATGGCACAGGCAATGAACCTGCTGTCTGAGGGACGCGACGTCATGGTGCAGCGCTACCGGGAAGAAGTGGACGTGCACGGTGAGGTCTCCCTGGTCTTCTTCAATGGATTGCTGTCCCACGCCGTGCAGAAGAAGGCTCTGCTGCACCCGTCGGAGGTGACGGATAGGTCCTACCGTGAGACGGTGACGGAAGCGCACGTGCCGACGGAGCATGAGCTCCTGTGGGGTGAGCAGATCCGCAAGGTAGTCCACGATTATGTGCGTGAGCGCCTGGGTCGCGATGAGCAGTTCCTGTACAACCGTGTAGACGTGGTTCCCGACGGGGAAGGCTCCTTCGTGGTCATGGAGATCGCGCTGGTGGACGCGGATTTGTATGAGGACGCGACACCGTTGGCCATGGGGAACTTCGCGGACGCGATCGCGATGCGCGCGTTTTGGTGATAGCAGAAGTTCTTTGACCGCGGGAAAGCCCTTGTCCGCCGTCGTGCGGCAAAGTCTGGCGCGCGTTGGTGGTATTTCGAGGGCGGTGAGCGTGCGCACTCCAAAGCCGCCGCGGCCCACCATCGTCTGGATGGACCCGGCGGAGCCCCCGCACCGGGTGAAGGTGGTTTTGGAGGCACAGAGGGCCAAGGCGGCGCAGGAGGCTGCTGCGGCGGCTCTCGCGGCGTCGCTGGCTGGCGGGCCCACCACGATCACCGTCACCTCGGGGGCCGCTTCCCCTCAGCGTCCGCCCTCGCCCGCACCTTCGCCCTCGCCCGAACCCCCGATCACGGATGAGGAGTTTGAGGCGTGGGTGGAAGACGCCCTCGCACGCGTGCCAGAACAGTTCTTGGAGGCCATTGAGAACGTCGCCTTCATCGTGGAGCACGACCCGCCCGGTGGTCGGCGGAACCTTCTTGGCTTGTACCACGGGGTGCCGCTGCCGGGGCGCGGGCATTACTCGGGTGCGATGCCCGACACAATTACGATCTACCAGAACCCTCTGGTGAGGGTGTATCGCACGCGGGAACGCGTCAAAGAAGAGGTCTACCGCACAGTTGTTCACGAGATAGGGCACTATTTCGGCATGGACGACGACGAACTTCACGGTTTGGGATGGTGAGAGTGGTCTTGGAGGTAGCTTTCCTCTGCTAGTATTTGTACTTGCTGAAGGAGCCAAGCGGTTCTTGAAGCAACGATGGTGGCTGTAGCTCAGTTGGTAGAGCCCCGGCTTGTGGTGCCGGTTGTCGCGGGTTCAAGTCCCGTCAGCCACCCCATTCATGTCATACGACATTGGAATAAGGTGATCCCTGAGCGTCAGGGGTCACCTATTTTTATGAGGGGGCTTGGTGGCAGTTACCCACGGAACGGTCCGAACCCGACTTCTAAGCGCCATTTCCGTGCTTACTGCCATCGTGATCTTGGGCGGCTGCTCGCATGCCAGCTCCGACGAACCCGCCTCCACAAAGTTGGGGGACGGCACTTCCATGGGAGCCGTGGAGCTGCGCACCCCGGACCTTGAGTCACTGGGTCGGTTCTACGTGAAAGGCGTCGGGCTGGAGGTTCTGGAGGAGGACGACCACACCGTCACCCTAGGTATTGACGACGCGCCACTCATTGAACTGGTGGAGACGGACGCCCCTGCGGACGACATCGCCGAAGCCGGTCTCTACCACTCCGCTTTCCTCTTCCCCGACGAAGAGACGCTTGCGGATGCCCTTGTTCGCATGGTGGCGGTCGCACCCGAATCGTTTCAGGGGTCCTCCGATCACAATGTGAGCCAGGCCTTCTACTTCGGTGATCCCGACGGCAACGGGGTCGAACTTTATGTTGACCGCCCAAGGGATGATTGGGAGTGGGACGACGGCCAGGTGACGATGGGTTCGCTTCCCCTTGACCCGAACGCCTTCCTTGACGAACATTTCGTTGACATCGCGGACCGTGAGGACAGTGCTTCTGGCGTGGTAATGGGGCATGTCCACCTTCGCGGGGGAAATGTTGCTGACGCAGAGGAGTTCTACGCGGACACTCTGGGATTCAAGGTGACGGCTCGGAGCGAGGGCGCCATTTTCTTTGCTGCTGGCGACTACCACCATCACATGGCGGTGAACGTGTGGTCATCGGAGGGCGCGGGGGAGCGGCCCGGAACGGCGGGCCTTGGTCACGTCACGATTCACGTGGGGGACGAGGGCGAGCTTGACGCGCTGGAAGCCCGCCTGAAGCACGCTAAGCGCAACTACACGCGTGAGGGTGCGGAGCTGCACACGTCCGACCCCTGGGGTACAGAGGTTATCGTCGCCGTGAAGAACTGACAGCGCGGCTTTCGCGGATACGCGCAGTGTGGGTCTGTGGGGCCGGGTGTTGTGGGTTCGAGGCCCGGCCACCCTCTTATGTGCTTTGGCAACGCGTGGTTTCGACGATCCTTGATTCCCAAGGCTGGAGTATGCGGTTGTCGGCGTCACCGTCGTGTGTTCCCAGAACCAATGATCCTCCGGTTAGTAGCGGCTGGATTTCTTCTGGCACGGATGTG
>CAYFOT010000065.1:0-7420 GCA_964344825.1 uncultured Actinomyces sp. | reverse complement strand
CAGGTACGGATGCGGCGGGCGCGGCCCAAATCCTAAGACCGAACGTTATCCCCAATATCGAGGGTTAATCCCGGGATTAACCCTCGACCATGCGCCACAACCGTCGGTCTTAGAAAACACGCAGTCGTTTCCGAAGCCCAGTGACTCTGTGGACGACCCGTGATGCATGCATCCGCTGCGGGACTCAGTCCAACCTAACGTTGATCACAAGGCCACGGGCTCCATCGAAGGATGTGGTCAACTATCGAAGGTTATTCCCGGGCACAAGCATCGACACTCTGCCACAACCTTCGATCACGTCCCCAAAACACCACGCCCACCCCCATCGCCAACACAAACGCCGGTCAGCACGCGAGGTACACACTGGGCACACGGGATACACGGCAAACACACACGAGATACACAACTGGGCACACACTGTGTACACACACAAGGTACGCGCAAGATACGCGCGCGCAACGCAAAGCCCCCGCCCAAAACCCCAGGTCAGGGCACAAGACACCGCACCAGCCAAAGCCCGGCGCAACCAAAGGTCCACAACCAAATGAGCCCCGACTTCTCGCTGCAAACAACCCGGCTTTTCGTTGCAAACAAAAGGAAAACCCCGCAACCACAAGGGTTACGGGGTTCTACAAGTGGAGATGGCGGGAATTGAACCCGCGTCCGACGATTGACCCCGGGATATTCTCCGGGTGCAGTCTGCAGTCTATTTCTCTGCCTTCAGCAACGAGCAGACACGATCGCTGAATAGGCACAGTCAACTTAATGTCGGATTCCGTCCATTGACACTACGGAACCCCAGTGGCTTCTTAAACGACGCCAGGAACCAAGGAAGAAGCAATCCTTGGGCTGACGGACTTAAAGGTCCTGCTGCTCAATTAGGCAGCGAGAACGAAGTCAGTGCTCTTCTGTTCGGCACTTATTGGTTTGCACGTATCGTTAACGAGCTGAACGCACGTCCTCGACCCGCTTCCCCCCGATCGACAACCGCCGTCGAAACCGATCATCCCCTATACAGTTTTCAACTGCGCCTCCCCAGCCACGCCGGTTCAGCTTATTTATCCTACCCGAAAGCCCACCACACGCCAACGGCAACTTCAGAACGCAACCTGGCCGTTACAAACCGCGCCGCAAAACAAGCCTACCTCTGCGGCCTCTTCAAGAACCGGCTCATCGCACGCCGCGCCTCACGCTCATCCTGCTTCTCACGTAGCGCCTGCCGCTTGTCCCATTCCTTCTTACCGCGACCCAGGCCAATCTCAACCTTCGCCCGCCCGCCGAAAAAATACAGTTCCAGCGGCACCACCGTGTACCCCTTGGCTTCCGCCCGCTGCGCCCACTTCAAAATCTCATTGCGGTGCATCAGCAGTTTCCGCTTACGCGTCGGCGTGTGATTCGTCCACGACCCCTGCGAATACATCGGAATATCCACGCCGTACAGCCACGCTTCGCCGCGGTCAAACTCCACCCAACCATCAACGATGTTCGCGCGCCCCATCCGCAGCGCCTTCACCTCAGTTCCGGCGAGGGCGATGCCCGCTTCCAACGTATCCTCAATTTCGAGGTCGTGGCGCGCACGCTTATTCCGCGCGATCGTCTTCTTCGCGTCAGAGGCGGCCTTGGCGCGCTCCCCTTCTGTCGGCTTAGGCTGCTTCCAGTTCTTCGCCATGGTTCACCTCCGCGGGTTTCGTGAGTCAGCGTGCAAGCATATCAGCGCTTGGAGGTTACGTCCGCGCGAAACTGACTCCGAGCATCGCCGGCCCAACCCACTGCCGCCCACGCCCCACGCGCCGCCCGAGCCAGCCTTCGCTACATGTAGTCCAAGATCGACGTGTAAGAACCGTTGATCAGCAGATTCAGGTGCAGGTGGCACCCGGTGGACGCGCCGGTGGTTCCGGTGTATCCAACGACCGTCGAGGTCGAAACGGACTGTCCCGTGGACACCGCAATCGACGAAAGGTGCCCGTGCTCAGTCACCATGGACCGGCCGTTGACCAGCCCGTGGTTGATGGTTACGAAGTTGCCCAACCCGCTGTTGTAACCGGTGTTAGCGACGACGCCTGCGCGCGTGGCGTGCTGCGTCGTCCCGCATCCCGCGCCGAAGTCAGTTCCCGTGTGAAGACGCGAAGTGCCAAAGATCGGGTGGATCCGCCAGCCGAAATACGACGTGACTGGTGCGTAGAACCGGAATGGGCTGGTGAACAGTTTGCCGGAGGCAGGGGTCACCGTCGTGGAAGAACCACTGGAGGAACCAGAGGAGCTTCCGGAAGTTGAGGACGAGGAAGAGGACGAAGAGGATGAAGAGGACGAGGACGAGGACGAGGACGAGGACGAAGAGCCATTGGGAATCACCAGCTGCTGACGCCGGTTCTCCTCATCAATCCGGGCGATCAGGCTCTGTGCCTCAGCAACCGCGGCATCGGACGCAGCCATCTGCGTCTCCGCTTCACTCTTACGAGCATTCCAAGCTGCCTCCGCGGCCTGCTGGTCAGCCAAGATCGACTCTAGGGAAGCAACCTTCGCTTCCACAGCTGCCTTGGCTTCTTCCGCAGCGGCCAATGCAACCTCTGCCTCAGCCTCCAACTCCGTGATGCGCGCAGTCACTGCCTCTTGGCGTTCCACCTGGTTCTCCGCAACGACCAAGCCTGTGCGGACTTCATCAAGCGCGCGGGACTGCACTCTGCCCAAGCTGCTTGCCGCAGCGGCGCGGCTGCTTATCTCCGCAGTCCCCTCAGACGCCATAACAACCTGGAGCGGCGACGTATTGTTCCCGCGGTACAGGTCGCGAGCCATGTCACCGACTGCTTGGGTGAGCAGTTCTTCCTTGGACTTAGAGTCGTCGACTTGTCCACCCAAAGATTCCAGCTCTGCCTGCGCGGCTTCCAACTCTGCACGAACGGCGTCCAAGTGACGCTCAGCGGCAGCCAACTCCGCCTCCGCGTCCGCAAGCTCAACCTCTGCGTTCGCGACGTCTACCTTCGTCTGCTCCATCGCAATGAACAGGTCTGCCAGCTCCGCGTCGATTCCTTCGACTTCCTCTTTCAGTTGAGCAACCTTTGCACGGCCCTCATCCCGACGCTTCACCGCGTCGTCACGAGTTCCCGCATTAGCGTCCCCAACCGGCAGGGAAAGAGCCATCATCAAAATAAGGGCGAGGGCGACCACAGCCGCACTAATCTGAATCCACAGACGTCGACGACCCGCCCGACGACTTTGATGACTATTTTTCATGCAACATCACACCCGCGTGTACTTGGCCAAAGAGAATGCAGACGCCAGTAAGGCTAGCAGAAGAGCCGCGCCCACCAGAAGAGGTGTAATCATCCAAACTTCTTTGTACCCGATGAATTGTGCCCAGTTGAACGACCCTGCGAGCCACGTGTTGACCAAAAGGTGGACTCCGCCGAACAGGCTGGCCACCGCCAACGCCGCGCCGGCGAGAGCCGCAATAGCGCCCTCGATCATAAACGGGGCCTGAATGAAGAGGTTCGACGCGCCAACTAGACGCATGATTTGGGTTTCCCGCTCTCGACTCATCGCCGACAGCCTGATCGTGACTGTGATCAGCAGGATCGCCGCAACCGTCATGATGCCCGCCAACCCCAGTGACAACAGCTTCGCCTTTTCAATGACGTTGAACATGGGCTCAACCAGTTCCCTCTGGTCGCGCACCTCAGATACGCCTGGGCTTCCACCGAATTCTTCCTGGATGATCTCATACTGTTCCGGGTCGACTAGCTTCACACGGAAGGAGAACTGCAGCATGTCCGCGCTGGTCCAGTCTCCCAGTGCGGAGTCACCGTAGAGTTCTTGGAACGCCTCATACGCCTCTTCTTTAGTCTCTTCGTAGACTTGTTCAACGTAGGGCGACATTTCCTCAGAGTTCAGACGCTTACGGACGGCATCGATCTGCTCATCCGTGGCCTCTCTCAAGTCGCAAGACGGCGCACGGTCATCAATGGCGCACATGTAGACGGACACTTCAATCTTGTCGTACCAGTCGCTTTTCAACATGTTGACCTGGATTTGTGCCAGCGCCGCAACACCCACGAATAGTAGCGACACGTACGTCACGATGATGACGGCCACCGCCATCGCCTTGTTCCGCGCCAGACCCTTACCGGTCTCAGAAAGTATGAATCTCAACCTCATGTTTACCGGGCACCTCCGTAGACGCCGCGACTTTGGTCGCGAACCAGTCGTCCATCTTCCAGTTCGATGACCCTCTTACGCATCTGATCCACGATCTTTGAGTCGTGGGTTGCCATGACAACGGTGGTACCAGAGCGATTGATACGGTCGAGCAACCTCATGATCCCCAACGACGTCTCCGGATCAAGGTTCCCGGTCGGCTCATCTGCAAGTAGCAGCGGCGGCCGGTTCACCATTGCGCGCGCAATCGCGACCCTCTGCTCCTCACCACCAGACAGTTCGGTCGGGAGCCGGTTCTCTTTGCCTTGCAGCCCCACCATTTCAATAACGTCAGGCACCGCCCTGGCAATCGCATGCTTCGGTTTGCCGATGACCTGCATGGCGAGGGCGATATTCTCATAAACCGTCTTCTGCTCAAGTAGACGGAAGTCTTGGAACACGGTTCCGATTTGGCGGCGCAACTTCGGGACACGCCACTGCGACAGTCTGGTCAAGTCACGCCCAAGCACCAGAACTTTCCCGGACGTCGCCCGTTGCTCACGCAGAACCAGTTGAAGGAAAGTGGATTTACCAGATCCGGACTTGCCGACTAAGAACACGAATTCATCGCGCTCAATCTCTAACGTCAGGTCATCCAGGGCCGGTGCGCCACCGCGGACGTACACCTTGGTGACATTCTCGAATCGAATCATTTTTCACTTCTCATGCTTGAAACGTCGGCACGTCTGTCGGACTGCGGGCCGTCTAAGGCTAATCCCGCCCTCGCCCGCGTCTTCTAGGCGCGCCCGGATACCACTCATTGAGCTTTCTGCTGGTTCTTCCTCCACCGGATCCCAGCATTGATGAAGTCATCTAGGTCGCCATCAAAAACGGCTTGGGTGTTCCCGGACTCATGCTCTGTGCGCAGGTCTTTTACCATTTGGAACGGCTGCAGGACGTAGGAGCGCATCTGGTCACCCCATGACGCCTTCACGTCGCCTTTCAGTTCGTCTTTCCTGGCCTTCTCTTCCTCATGCCTCAACATGAGTAGGCGGGACTGAAGCACCCGCAGCGCGGCAGCACGGTTCTGGATCTGTGAC
Source organism: uncultured Actinomyces sp. (assembly GCA_964344825.1). GTDB lineage: Bacteria > Actinomycetota > Actinomycetes > Actinomycetales > Actinomycetaceae > Scrofimicrobium. The sequence goes on along the minus strand of CAYFOT010000065.1, from coordinate 2,189 downwards.
TTCTCATCCTGCATCGACACCACGATGCCCGTGGGGATGTGCGTCATACGCACGGCCGAGTCTGTCGTATTAACCGACTGACCCCCCGGACCCGAGGACCGGAACACGTCAATCTTCAACTCCGACTCCGGAATCTCAATGTGGTCGGTCGTTTCGATCAACGGAATAACCTCCACCGCCGCGAACCCGGTCTGCCTGCGCCCCTGGTTGTCAAACGGGCTGATCCGCACCAAGCGGTGCGTCCCGGACTCCACGGACAGGGTGCCGTAGGCGTAGGGCGCTTCGACCTCGAAAGTAGCGGACTTGATCCCCGCACCTTCCGCGTAGTGCGTGTCCAGCACCTTCGTCTTGTAACCCTTACGCTCCGCCCAGCGCAGGTACATGCGCATGAGCATCTGCGCGAAGTCGGCCGCGTCAACACCGCCCGCTCCCGATCTGATCGTTACAACTGCGTGGCGCTCATCGTATTCCCCATCGAGCAACGTACGGATCTCAAAGTCCGCAATGTGCTTCGTGAGGGCTTCTAAGTCGGCCTCACACTCTTCAAATATTTCTGCGCGTTCCTCATCATCCTCAGACTCAGCACCCATTTCCACCAGTGCCTCTAGGTCGTCGATGCGCGCCAAGGTCGATTCCAAGCGCTCCAAGTCTGACTGGTGATGGCTCAGTTCGGAGGTGACCTTCTGGGCTGCATCCGCGTCATCCCATAGGTTCGGCGCGGCTGCCGCATCTGACAGCCGAGCGATCTCCTGGCGAAGACGCTCAGGGTCAACAACCGCAACGATGTTGTCCATGGTTACGCGCAGGGACGATATGGCCTCGGAAAATTCTATAGTCACAGTGGAAGCCTAACCGATGTCCCTCGGGGTGTACTGCCGTGGGTTTGCAAAAATGGGGCTACGTTAGGCGTGTGACCCACGAATCCGAATCCATAAGCCCAGTTTCTGAGCTTGAGCTGGCAGCGCTGTCTTCTGCTGCCGTCCCGGGGATGCAAGTACGGGAGATCCGCGGCGGCCTCAAACAGACCGACAGCGGACAGTGGCTGCGCCTAGTGGACGCGAATGGCACGCATTGGCTGGCTTGGGCGCCTTCCGGTCCCGTAGATCAAGTGACCATGGACCGCCACGAAGCGGTTTTGGCGGTCTTGGAGCAGGCAAGATCGGAGGGTGCGATCCCCTGGACGGCGCCGCAGATCGCGGGTTCTGTCCACCGCGCGGGTGGCGGAGTTGCGATCGTCATGGAGTATCCAGGCGGCAGCGCGGTGACGGACGCGGATTTGGACGAGGGCGGGTTGTTGCCAACTTCTCTTGGTGCCGCGCTGGCCGCATTGCATGAACTGCCGACAGAAGAGTACAAGGCCGCGTGTATGCGGTATGCCGATTCCGACACCACGAGGAATGCCCTGCGGGCGCTCATAACCAAGCACACCGACGCGATCCCCTCTAGGTTGCGCTCTAGGTGGACGGATGCTTTGGCGGAGGATCCCCTGTGGGGCTTCCAGCCTGTCCCCCTGCACGGGGACTTGAGCGCGGACCACGTTTACGCCAGTCAGGGCGCAGTGGTGGGCTTGACGCGGTTTGACCATGCCGCCGTGGGGGACCCTGCAGCCGACCTTGTCTGGCTCATGTATTACGCCAGTGATCAGTTCTTGTCGGCTTTTGAGGAAGCCTACGCAAGAGCCCGAACATCGACTGATCTGCATCTACTGACCCGCGCCCAGTTGCTGTCTGAGATAGAGACGTTGCGGTGGTACAGCCGGGGCTTTGCGGCGGATGATCGAAGGTGGCGTGAGCAGGGCGTTGCTGCGCTACGGGACTTGGACTCTGACATTGGTGATCAGCGCTTGGTCCCCCACCGTCCAGAGGTCGTGGAGATCACCTTCGGCGTTGAGGATGAGCCTTTGCTGAAACTTCAAGGCGGCCACCATAGCGGCGCGGGCGCCGGTCCCGGTTCGGGGTCAAGTTCAGGCGCTGGCTCTGGCTCAAGTTCAGGTGCGGGGTCAGGGTCGGGCGCGGGCCATAACCACGCTTCAGGCGGCGGTTCGCTTAGTTGGGATACCGGTGGTTCCCCTATGCGCGAGAGTTCTGATAGGACCACGGACGTCCTGTCACCGCATTCTTTGGAGACGGGGCCGTACAACCCATTCAGTAGGGACACGGAACGTGGCGCTGAGGGCGAGGGCGAGGGCG
>CAYFOT010000064.1:0-7553 GCA_964344825.1 uncultured Actinomyces sp. | reverse complement strand
CAACCCCGGCTCCTCGGGCACCACCAACTTCAGTTTGTACCCGTCCCACTGCAGACGGATCTTCCAGAACACGAAACCCCAGATGGCGGCGGCCACCGCGGTCGCGATGCTGACGACGGCGCCGATGCCCATGGACCAGCGGGCACCGTAGTGCTCGCCAATCCAGCCCACGATTGGGGCGCCGATGGGCGTGGTGCCGAGGAAGATCATGGAGTAGATGGCCATGACTCGCCCTCTGAACTGCGCGTCCGTGGAGACCTGGACGGCAGCGTTGGCGCTGGAGATCAACGTCATTGACAGGAAACCCGTCGGGATTGACACAACCAGGAACCACATGTAACTGGGCGTCAAGGAAAGCAGCCCCAAGAAGGTCCCGAACAGCAGCGCCGCAAGGATTATCAGGCGGATCCGCGGGTGGTTCCGACGCGCGACCAGAAGGGATCCGGTGACTGCACCGATCGCCAAGAACGTGCTCATCAGCCCGTATCCGCCGGCAGGCAGCCCGAAGGTTTGCGTGGCCATCATCGCGGAGGTGATCTGGAAGTTCAGCCCGAAGCAGGAAACGATGCCCATGACGACGAGGATCAGGATGATGTCCCGACGCCCTCGAATGTAATGGAAACCCGCCCGTAACTGGCCTTTCTCACGCGCCACGCGCGGATGCGGCTGCATGTCTGCCGGACGCATAAGCGCCAGCGCAAGAACGGGCACGGAGAACAGCGCCGCGTTGACGATGAATACCCAGCCGGGGCCCACCGCGTCGATGATGATGCCCGACAAAGCGGGGCCGATCAGGCGCGCAGAGTTGAACGCCGTGGAGTTCAGTGCGACCGCGTTCGGGAGCATGCGCGACGGAACCAACTCTGACACGAACGCTTGGCGCACCGGATTGTCGAACGCCCCCACGGTGCCGCCCGCGAACGCCAGCGCATACACCATCCACAGTTGGGCGGTGCCGGTCAGGACGAGGACGCCCAGCGTCAACCCAAAAAGCGCGACTAGCGTCTGCGTGATCTGGAGCAGGTGGCGCCGGTCCAGCCGGTCCGCGAGCACCCCCGCCCACGCTGAAAAAAGAAGAATGGGCGCGAACTGGAGACCAGTTACGACGCCCAATTCGAAGCCGCCACCTTCCGTGAGCACAGTCAGAACCAACCAGTCTTGAGCCACTCTTTGCATCCACTGACCCGAGGACGCGAAGATATTTCCGGCGAACCACAGCCGGTAGTTGTGTTGGCTTAGTGACTGAAAGGTCTTACTCACGAAAGGTGGCGCCTCCTAAGGTTTCAAACTACGCACCAACCAGAGTCTGGATCGGACCCAGCGCGAAGTAAATGATGAACATGACCGTTATGAACCACATTAGCGGGTGAACCGTCTTCGCCTTGCCGCGCGCCACCTGAATCACGGTGTAGAAGATGAACCCAGCGCCAATACCAGCGGTGATGGAGTAAGCAAACGGCATCAGCGCGATGGTCAGGAACGCGGGAATCGCGAATTCGGGATTCTTCCAGTCGATCTCCGTCACCTGCGTCATCATCAGGAAGCCAACGAAGACCAGTGCGGTCGACGCAGCTTCTGCGGGGACGAGGGCGGCCAGCGGCGCAAAGAAGATCGCGACTAGGAACAGGGAGCCGGTGACGACGGAGGCGAGGCCGGTACGTGCGCCCTCGCCAACACCCGCGGAGGACTCCACGTATGCGGTGTTGGAGGAGACGCCGCCCAAGGCGCCGAAGACCGCACCCAGGGAGTCCACAATCAGGATGGCGCGGGACTTTTCGGGCACGCCGTCCTCGTCCAGAAGCTTTCCTTCTGCGCCAACCGCAACCATGGTGCCCATGGTGTCGAAGAAGTCAGCAAGCATCAGGGAGAAGATGATCAGGAGTACAGGCAACCAGCCGAGCTTGACGAAAGCGCCGAAGAAGTCGATCTGGAATACCGTCGCGAAGGAAGGCAGGGAGATCGGGGAGCCCTCCAGCTGAGGGATCGTGGACTGCCAGCCACCCGGGTTCTCTTCGCCAATAACCGGAACATTAGCGATCATCTGGACAAACACGGCGCTAACGGTAGCGATGGTGATGCCCAGGAGGATCGCGCCCTTAACCTTGCGTGCGTACAGGATGACGATGGAGACCAAGCCGATTACAAAGACCAGTGCTGGCCAGCCAGCCAAGGAGCCGCCGACACCCAGCTGAACGGGGGTGCCGCCGGGGCGGACGATGCCCGCGTTGATGAGGCCAACAAAAGCGATGAAGAGGCCGATACCGACGGAGATCGCGCTGCGAAGCTGCGGGGGAACGGCGCGGAAGACTGCCTCACGGAAGCCGGTGAGGACCAGAACCAGGATGAGGACGCCTTCCCAGAAGACTAGGCCCATTGCTTCCTGGTAGGTGAGGCCGAGGCCCAATCCAAGGTTGAAGGCGACGAGGGCGTTCAGGCCCATGCCGGCCGCCATCGCCATCGGGAAGTTCGCAAAGATACCCATGGCGATTGAGAGGATGCCTGCGACAAGGGCTGTTCCCGTTGCAATGGCTGGAATGGTGATGTCGGTTCCCTCTGTGTTCGCAGAGAGAATGGCGGGGTTCAACACCAGGATGTATGCCATGGTGATGAAGGTTACAAGGCCACCCCTGACCTCCTGGCTGACGGAAGAGCCCCGCCTGGAAAGGTGGAAGTAGTTTTCTAGGAATCCGGACTTCTGCTTCTGCTGTTTATCAGCTACCTGTGTACTCACCCTTCACAGTGTGAGCGCACACGCGACCGCTCCTGCTGCGATCCTAGAATGTGGGCAAACGAGGGCGATCTGGTAAAATGTATCAACCCCAAAAATCTTGATGCGCTTTTGGCGCTCTTTTGGGGTTGTTACACAAAAGACCAGGTCAGAGCCGGTTTACGGCCTACATTTCTTCGATGTCGATCTCTTCTTCGTCGATTCTGGAAGGCACCAAAGGCCACTGGGAGCGGTGTTTCGGCTGGTCCGTTTCGGAATGAGCCCCGCAGGAATGGTCGAAACTCACAACCTGCCCGTCGTCCGGTGACCACTCATTTGCGCACACACCGAACAGTGTTCCCATCGATCCTTTGATCTTCAGAAGGAATCCACAGGACGCACACATCGCGTCGGCGCGGGTGCCGGGGACCGGGCCGCGCGGGGACCCGTACCAGCGGTCAGCTGCAATATCCAGACCGTACTGGGAGAGGACGCGTGGGCGACCGTGGCCCATTTCGCCAAGGGCCTCCAACTCCTCCTCATCAGCGTCAACTTCTTCGAAACCTGCCTGTAACCGCGCATCGTGGGCATCATAGGGAAGTACGTCGGTGCGCGAAACGTCGGATGGCTCCAACCTGTCGCGCCAGGGGATCCACGCGGGAGCCAGCAGCGCATCGGGACCTGGAACCAACGCCGTCTCACAGACTGTCACCTGCTTCGAGCGCGGCGCGCGCGCCAGGCTCACCTCCCAGAACCATCCTGGGTACCCAAGGTCGAGGCATTCAAACCTATGCGTTGCCAGCCGGTCGCCAACCATGGCGGCACCAGCGTGCGGTCCGATCGAAGCCTGTCGCGCCACCAGCAGGACACCATCACGGGCTGCGTCCTGGGCGCCCAGCAACACCGGGTCCTTGCGGAACGTGATTTTCGGGGGCCGGGTCCGGCTCTTCTCCGCCCCAGACTCGGGCAGGTCCTCAACGTAGATGATCTGGGTTTCGCGGGGCTCCTGATCTGACCCGTCAACAGGATTGTCCGAGTCGTCCTCAGTCACATCGCCAGCCGCATCCCCGACAGAGCCACCAGCCACGTTTTTGACCATCACCAGCACTTCGTCCTCTGCTGCAGCTTCCGTCTGGCCAGCCTCCGTAAGCTCAACCGCCGCGTCTACCGTGGAATCAGGCATTGAAATCCTCCGCCACCACGCGCAGAACCTTCGCTATCTGCTTGGAGTTCCCCGGGTAGCGGCCCCGACGAAGAGAATCTGACGAGCCATCCAAAAGCTTTATCAGATCCTCCACCACAGGCACCATATCTTGCGGCTTACGCCGCTGCGCGCGAGCCACCGACGGCTGCTCAAGCACACGCACGGTTATTGCCTGCGGGCCACGGCGCCCCTCCGCAACCCCGTACTCCACCCTGGTTCCGGGCTTAGGGGCCGGATGGTCGTCTGGCAGAACAGATGCATGCAGGTAAACGCGTGCTCCATCGTCACCCGCGATGAAACCAAACTGTCGATCCACGTCGAAAAATTTGACTTTGCCGGTCGGCACTTCACTCACCCTAGTCTCATGTCATCAGTCGGCCATTTGAGCCGATGCTCCATTGATTCTACTTGGTGCGTCACCCCAGTTATACCGAGATTCGCTTACGGCTATGCGCGCAAATGCGTTCCCGGGTCGCTACTGGGTATGAGCGGTCGTTAGGATGGGGCAGTGAGCTCTGTTACATCCGCGTCGCCGATACCTCGATACCGCCTGCTGGCGGTCACATTGCTGAGCGTAATTTTCGCGCTTGTCGGCGCAGGTGCAGCCAGCGGGGCGCCCCTGCCTGCGATATCCCCCCAGCCCGCTACGGCACCGGTGGTCTTGGATGGTCCGGTGACGGATCCGGACGCCTACCTGTCGGTGCGCCAAGCCGGGGAAGTGCGCAACGCCCTCGCCATCACCACGTCGAAGGGCGCGACGACGCGCTACGTCCTCGTCCCTGACTTTTCCGGATATGACCCGACGGATTGGTGCGCGCAGTCGGCGGAGCAGAGCTCGACGGGGCCGAACACGATTGTGTTTGTGCTTGCGTATGAGGAGCGGGACTCGGCTTGGTGCACGAACGTTGGGCAGGGGTCGGAGCTGATCAGTGACTCCCAAATCGATGATGCGTGGGACGCGGCGCTGGACGTGGCGGCGGCTGCAGGGTCGTTTGACGCGGACACCGCTGCTGCGACGGGAATCGCGTTTGCGGAGTCGATTGGTGCGTCCCTTGACGTTGGTGCCGCTGGTTCGTCGTCGGCTGGTAGCCGTGGGGCCGACGGCTGGAACTGGCCTTTGGTGTTTCTGACGACGCTGGTTTTGGTGGCGATATTTGCGATATTGGTGGCCTCCAATCGGAAGAAGCGCAGGCTGCGGGCATCGGGGCGGGGTGCGCCAACTTCGGCACAGAAGCAGGAGCAGATTGATTTGGCGCAGACGCAGCTCCTCGCTTCTGACGAACTGCTGCGCGGTGCGACCGACGATGTTCTTTTTGCGCAAGCGCAGTTAGGCATGGCGCAGGCGGATCGGCTGGACGCCGCGGTCAAGGTCGCGGAGCGGGAAATTGCGCAGGCATTCATGTTGCTGACGAAGATGCAGGACACGAAGAACCTGGACGCCAAGGCGGATATCGCCGCGCAGATTCAGGGCAAAATCGCTGCGGTGATGCCGCCGGTGCATGAAGCGCAGGAGGAGTTAAAGCGCCTTCGCGACCGGCAATTGGACGCCGCCCAACGCCTTGGCGACATGCGGGAACGGTTGGCGGAGGCCGATGCGCAGGTGAACCGCTCCACGCGGACATTGGATGACCTGCGGATGCGTTTTACGCCGCAGCAACTCCGCTCCCTGGATCAGAAGCCAACCCAGGCGACGGCATTCATACATGCGGCGCAAGAGAACTGCGATGAGGCGCAAAGGCTCATGGACACCGACCGGCCCGCGGCCGTGGACGCACTGGACAGGGCGTCGTCACAGTTGGCATCGGCGTTGATGGCTCTGAAGACGATCGACACGGCGGAAGCCACGATCGCGGAGTCGAACCAGATCTTGGCTGCGGCGGTCGCTTCGATTACGTCCGACCTAGACGATGTGGACCGGCTGGCAACGAATCGCGCGAACTTCGCACCCCTGGTCCAGGACGCGCGGGATGCGGTGCAGGCGGGGCAGGCCGCTCGTTACGGGCAGGATGACCCGCTGGCGGCGCTGGAGAAGTTGCGGAATGCGGAAGACGCCCTCGACCGGGCGTTGGCTCCGCTCAGGTCCGCGCATGACCAAACGCTGCGCAACCAGCAGCTGGTGGGTGAGCGGATCGCGTCCGCCCAGACGATGGTGGCGCAAGCGGAATCGGCGGTGGCAAGTGCGCGCTCGTACAGCGGTTTGGAGGCTAGGAGCGCGCTCTCCACGGCGCAGCAGCAGCTTGCGTTTGCGCGCAACGTCCAAGGTACTGACCCGACCGCGGCTGTTACGGCGGCAAACGCGGCCATGAGTGCGGCGCAGAACGCGATTAGTTTGGTTCGGGCGGCGCCCTCGCCCTCGCCCTCAACGACTCGCAGGTCGTCCAACAACAACTCCATGCTGTGGGGCATGGTTTTGGGTTCGATGATGGGCAACAACCGGAACCGGTCGTACGGCGGGGTCGGGTACGGGGGCCCTCGGGCCGGCGGATACGGGAGCTCCAGCCGGTCGGGCGGGTACCGAAGTTCAAGCAGGTCCAGTGGAAGTTTCGGGGGTTCAAGCCGGTCCGGTGGAAGTTTCGGGGGTTCAAGCCGGTCCGGTGGAAGTTTCGGGGGTTCAAGCCGGTCCAGCGGCAGGTCTAGTGGCGGCTCCAGGGGGTCTTCGGGCGGAGGGTTCCGGGGGTCTTCGGGCGGAGGCTCACGCGGCGGCGGATCACGCGGCGGCGGATCACGCGGAAAGTTTTAGTAACCAAAGTACAATCGGCGGCTAAACCGCCATCAATCCAAAGAGAGAACGAAAAATGGCACAGAAGCAATCAATTTTCGGGCGGATGTCGGCGCTGCTGAAGGCGAACGTCAACGCGCTGATAGATAAGGCGGAAGATCCTCAGAAGATGATCGATCAGCTCATCCGGGATTACACGAATGAGATCGTTGAAGCTGAGAAGGCAATCGCGCAGACAATCGGTAACCTGCGGCTTTCAGAGCGTGATCTGGAGTCGGACCGCTCCGCTGCTCGCGACTGGGGTTCGAAGGCGCTTGCTGCTTCCAACAAGGCGGACGAGTCGCGTGCCAACGGGGACGAAGCGGGCGCAACCAAGTGGGACAACCTGGCGAAGGTTGCGATCGGGAAGCAGATCTCATTTGAGGACCAAGCCAAGTCCATGGAGCCCATGATCGACCAGCAGAACCAGGTCGTGGAACAGCTCAAGGATGGTTTGAACCAGATGAAAGAGCGTCTGGCTGATCTAAAGCGGCGTCGAGATCAGCTTGTGGCGCGCCAGAAGACGGCGCAGGCTCAGGCAAAGGTCAATGACGCGATCGGGTCGATCAATATTATGGATCCAACCTCAGAGCTGTCGCGTTATGAGGACAAGGTTCGACAAGCAGAGGCACGCGTTGCGGGCCAGCAGGAGTTGGCGGCGTCGTCACTTGAGGCACAGTTTGCAGAACTGGAGACGGACGCTTCGGCGCTTGAGGTGGAAGCTCGGCTTGCTGCACTGAAGCAGCAAAACCAGTAGGCGACCGCTGACAGTCGGTTTTCGGTTAGGCCCGCTGGGGGATACGCATTTCGGCGTTGCCCCGGCGGGCCTTTTTGTGTGCGTACGTTGTGTGTGCACGTGTGCGTTGTGTGCGTGCGTTGTGTGC
>CAYFOT010000063.1:0-7649 GCA_964344825.1 uncultured Actinomyces sp. | reverse complement strand
CCCGGAACCGCCGGTTTTGGAGACCGGTGCGCTACCAATTGCGCCACTGCCCTACTCTGCGGTTTGGTTCCTCTGCCGCAGTGCGAGTTTGATTGTAGTAGCGCTTCCGCCCTCCTGTCCAACGCGTAGCCTTAGGTGAGGGATGAGCTACATTCCGCCGCGGTCTAAACCCGCGCCCTCGCCAAACCCCGCACCCACGCCCTCGCCAAACCCCGCACCCACGCCCTCGCCAAACCCCGCACCCACGCCCTCGCCAAACCCCGCACCCACGGCCTCGCACATAATCCCGGCGGCCACCCGGTCCAAGTATTGGAGAGTCCCCTCACACATCCCCACCAGTCGTGGCACGCTTGGGGCATGAATAAAAAACCGAATCACCGCGTTTCTGCTCGTTTGGCCGCTATTACGCCCTCCGCGACCCTCGCTATCGATGCGAAGAGCAAGGCCCTGAAGGCTTCGGGGGAGCCCGTCGTCAACTTCGCTCCCGGTGAGCCGAACTTCGACACCCCCAAGAACATCGTCGATGCGGCGTTGATTGCGACGGCGGATCCGACCTCGTACCGATACACCCCAGGCAACGGTCTACCCGCGCTTCGGGAGGCCGTCGCGAAGCGGATCGGCGTATTCGGTGACAAGGAGCTCACCGCGAACGACGTACTCATCACGAACGGCGGGAAGCAGGCGGTTTACCAGGCGTGCGCCGCCATTATTGACGAGGGCGATGAGGTGCTTCTCCCCGCCCCCTACTGGACGACGTATCCCGAAACCATCAAGTTGGCGGGGGGCGTGCCGGTTGATGTGGTGGCCGATATCTCCACCGATTACAAGGTGACGGTGGAGCAGTTGGAGGCGGCGCGTACGGATAAGACGATTGCGCTGGTTTTCTGCTCGCCAAGCAACCCGACGGGGGCGGTTTACACGCCTGATGAGGTGCGCGCGATTGCGCAGTGGGCACTGGACAAGGGCGTATGGATCATCGCGGATGACATTTATGAGGCGCTGGTGTACGACGGCATGGAGGTTTTGCCGCTGTATGAGGCGGTTCCGGAGATCGCGAATCAACTGCTGGCGCTGAACGGTGTTGCGAAGAGTTACGCGATGACCGGCTGGCGCGTGGGTTGGATGGTGGGCCCGTCCGACGTGATCAAGGCGGCGGGTGCGCTCCAGTCACACCTGACGTCGAACGTGAACAACATTGCGCAGAAGGCCGCGATTGAGGCGCTGACGGGGCCGCAGGATGCGGTTGCGGAGATGAGAGAGGCGTTTGATCGGCGCCGTAAGCTCATCGTTTCGATGCTCCGGGAGATCGAGGATTTCGATACCCCGATGCCCAAGGGCGCCTTCTACGTCTACTGCTCCGTGGAGAAGGCGCTGGGCAAGGAAATCAATGGTCGGGTGGCGAATACTTCCGCTGAACTGGCCGACATCGTTCTGGATGAAGCGCTGGTCGCGGTTGTTCCCGGGGAGGCCTTCGGGACGCCGGGCTACATTCGGTTGTCCTACGCGGTTTCGGACGAGGATTTGATCGAGGGCGTCTCCAGGCTGCAGAAGCTGTTCGCCTGACACGCGGCCCGCTGGCATTATCTGGAAGCCGGGCCTCTGACCAGTGCATGGTCGGGGGCCCGGCTTTCGGTTATCTGCTGCGCCGCCGCCCTGCATCGTTGCGCCCCGCAGGGGACACAAGAGGAACACACAAGTGCCCCGCAGGCCCCCACAAGTGGACCCGAATCACAGGTAACTAGGCGACAACGCGTGTGGGAGACTTGAAGCATGAACGTTGAACTTGTTTCTTCCTTGGCCCCTGTAGATGATCCGCGTGGGGATGTCGTCCTCGCCCATGGTTTTGGTGAGCACCGCGGCCGTTACGCCCGCTTCGTCAAGGCGCTGAATGCCGCAGGCTACGACACCTGGAGTTTCGACTTCACCGGGCACGGCACCTCGGAGGGGAAGCGTGCACGCGTGGACGTGCGCCAGCTGATCGCCGAACACCTGCAGGCCCGCACAGAGGTCCTCAAAGTGGCGCGGACTGACCGCATGTTCCTGTTCGGGCACTCAATGGGTGGCCTCATCACCCTGGCGTCCACGCTCCTGGACCCAACCCACATTGACGCCGTGGCTGTGACTGGCCCCGCGCTCCGCCCGCTCCCCACCGTCAACCCCAAGGTTGCTGCCCCACTCTCCGCGGTCGCCAAGATCGCCCCGTGGATCGACACCGTGTCCTTGGATACGGGGCTCCTGTCCCGTGACCCGCAGGTGGCTGCCGACTACCTGGAAGACCCGCTGGTGTTCTCCGGCCGCGTCCCCCTCCTCACCGCCTCCACAATGGTCAGCCAGGGCGACCGCGTAATCGAAAACGCCCCCATGCTCACCCGCCCCGTCCTCATACTCCACGGCCAAAGCGACGGCCTCGCCAGTTTTGAGGGCTCCGCTGAGTTCGCGGAACGGGCCGGCAGCCAGGTCGAACTTGAACTGGTCCCAGACGCCTTCCATGAGCTGCTCAATGAGCCTGAGAAGGAGATCTACACGAACCGAATCCTCGACTGGTTCGGTAAGTGGTAGCGCCCGACGACGCCCTCGTATCTCTACCGAAAGCGCACCTCCACCTCCATTTCACCGGGTCCATGCGGCCCGAAACAATGGTGGAGTTAGCCGATGAGCAAGAGGTGCGCCTCCCCTCCCATCTCCTTGACCATGACCCGCTGACGGTTCCCGCCGACGCGCGCGGGTGGTTCCGGTTCCAGCGTTCCTATGACTCAGCGCGTTCCCTGGTCCGGAGCGAGGACGTCATGCGCCGCGTCATCCGTGAAGCCGCGCAGGATGAGGCCGCGGAGGGTTCCGTCCGCCTCGAAATCCAGGTGGACCCGACGTCTTACGCGCCATACGTGGGCGGGTTGACGCCGGCGTTGGAGATCGTCCTCGACGAAGCGAAGACCGCCAGCGCCAAGACTGGAGTGGAGATCGGGGTGGTTGTGGCCGCCTCGCGCACCCGCCACCCGTTGGACGCGCGTGTTCTGGCGCGGCTCGCGGCCCAATATGCCGGCGATCAGCCCGGCGACGTCATCGGGTTTGGCCTGTCCAACGATGAGCGCACCGGGGACACAGCGACGTTCGCGAATGCGTTCCAGATCGCCCGGCGTGCGGGTCTGGCGTTGGTCCCGCACGGTGGCGAGCTTCTCGGTCCCCAGTCTGTCCGCGAGGTCGTCGGCCATTTGGCCCCCCAGCGTCTGGGCCACGGTGTGCGGGCGTCCGAGGACGCGGAGCTCCTGAAGCGTCTTGTGGACGAGGGCGTTGCGTTTGAGATTTGTCCGACCTCGAACGTATCGCTTGGCATTTACCGGGAGACGGCGGAGGTGCCGCTGCGAACGTTCTACGACGCGGGCGCGACGGTTGCCTTGAGCGCGGACGACCCGCTGCTGTTCCGCTCCCGCCTTGTGGACCAGTACCGGCTGGCGCGCGACACCCATGGGTTCACAGCCAAGGAGTTGGCGGGGTTGGCGCGGTCGAGCATTGAGGCGTCGACGGCCTCAGAATCCTCCAAGAGTAAGTGGCGTGACCAGATCCGAAAGTGGGAGGCCGCGAACGTGTAGATGCTCAGGCCGGCGGGACCGCCGCCGTCCATGGCGACAGCCACAAAAGGAGGGCACCAACCGCAATGTAGATGAGGCCGTCCGAGTACCGCCCCCGTGCCCCAAACCATGGTTGACCAGGCCACGCGGCGCGTAGAACCCCCAGCACCACCATGCCGGTGCCCAAGACGATGACCGCCCGGAAAGGGTGGTCGAAGAGTGCCAGAAAGAACGCAGCGGTGACCGCGAAGACGGCACCCGCCGCCGTGATTACGCCAAAAATCCATGAGGCTCTACGGGACATCCGTCGCGCCCCCTTCCGCGCTATTGTGCTCACCGTCGCCCTTGCCCCCACGCGTCAATGCACCCGCACCCATACCCGCCCTTGTACCCAAGTTTTTCAGGAACTCACGACTCTGCGGATGCGAAACGGCCGCCACCGCGAACGCAACGCCAGCAACCATACCGGTCAGCGACAGCCAAGCTAAAGGACCGGGGCCCAAATCAGCCAGCAGGTGCCCTCCAAGTGCACCGCGAGACGCCCGCATCCACAGATACATGATCGCGCCGTACACCACGAACGCCACGGCCCCACGGCGCAGAGCGGCGGCTAGGGAGAAACGGGCCGCCTGAACGGACGCCCAAAGACCCAACACGACGCCGCAGAGCACCGGAATCGCAATCACCCATGAGCCGGGCGCGGTCAGGGGGACGGCTTCCGCGATGGGAAGTATGGGCGAGGTCGGCGAGGGCGCCGCGAGAGCAGAATGGAACGCGCCGCCCGCCATCGTAAATCCGGCCCCGCACATCCACGCCAGCGCCCAAGCCACGTAGACAGGCAGATACGCGACCTCCAATGCCGCAAGGGAGAACCCGGGGACTCCCCCACCCGTCAGCGCTTGACGGAACTCCGAGATCGCAGACCACGACGTCACAACAGAGATAGCGAAGGCCACGAATCCGACCAACGCGGTGATCCCGATCCAGCGCAAACCCACACGGATGCCATCCCACAGCCACCTGAGCCTGCGCACCCACTTGGGGAACCGTTCCGTCTGCGCCGATATGGCCCAAAGCGTGCCCACTAGGGAAACTAGAAGGGACCCGACCAACGCCGGAACGATCAGTTGACCTTGGGAGCTCAGCGCCAAAATCAGCGCAGTCGCCCCCACGAAAGACGGGACCGCCGCCCACAGCGCCGCCGAGTCAAACTCACGCCCGCCCATAAGAAGGAGCCGCAGCGCCACAACTTGGAGGAGCGTCCAGGTGAGTGGCACGAAGGTGATGGGCACGCCCCCCAGCTCTATATCCGCACCCAGAGAAGACGCCCAAAAAGCGGTTCCCATCTGTGCGGACTGGCCGATGGTGAAGTCTTTCAGCCACACGTTCGCGCCAACCAATAGGAACGACCCGATGAACGCCAGCGTCGGGATCACCCACCCGAACACGGCGGCTTCCATGCCGGCCAACATCGCCCTAGCCCACCCGTGGGGGAGCGTAACGGTGACGGTGGGGCGTTCGCGCAGGCTGTATTGTCTGCCTTCCAGCGCTTCGAATGATTGGTCTGCGGCTGCCAGCGGGTCTTCCTTGCGGGTCGAGGGCGTATTCACCGCGCGTGAGAAGCCCCCCGATGACGCCTTGTGGCCTCTGTCGGGGGGTCCCTGTGCTTTACGGTTGCGATCGTTCATCATCTACCTTCGGATGTTACCGCAGATAGAAATGAATCCGGTGCAGCGCTCCCTAACCGTGCAAGTTCGCGTATGCCTTGCGCGCCAAGTCCGCGGTCTGGCTGGGGGTGCGCCCAACGGCGACACCGACTGCCTCCAAGGCGACCTTCTTCGCCTCCGCGGTTCCCGAGGAGCCCGAAACAATCGCCCCCGCGTGCCCCATCGTCTTACCCTCCGGAGCGGTGAAGCCCGCGACGTAACCCACCACGGGCTTGGTCACGTTGTCCGCGATGAACTGCGCGGCGCGCTCTTCAGCGTCGCCACCAATCTCACCGATGAGGACGATGACTTCCGTGTCAGGGTCGGCCTCAAACGCCTTGAGCGCATCGATGTGCGTGGTGCCGACAACGGGGTCGCCACCGATACCGATGCAGGTCGTGAAGCCGATGTCGGACAGCTCGTACATCATCTGGTAGGTGAGAGTCCCGGACTTGGAGACCAGCCCGATACCGCCCGGTCCAGTGATGTCCGCGGGCGTGATCCCCACGTTGGACTTACCGGGGCTGATGATGCCCGGGCAGTTCGGGCCGATCAGGCGCACGCCCTTGTCGATAGCGTGTTGGACGAAGACGACGGAGTCTGCGACTGGCACGCCCTCGGTAATCACCACGACCATGTCCAGGCCCGCGTCGATTGCTTCCATGACTGCGCTCTTCGTGAACGCGGGGGGCACGAACACAACGGAAACGGTGGCGCCGGTGGCTTCCTTCGCCTCCGCCACGGTGCCGAAGACTGGGATTTCAACCTCCCCGTCCTCGACCAACCCCGCAAGAGCACGCGGCCCGTACCCGTGCCGCTCGAACGCGACAACTGTGCCGGCCTTGCGCGGGTTGACGCCTGCGACGACGTTCGTACCGGAGTCCAACATGCGCTGCGTATGCTTCATGCCTTCGGAGCCGGTCATTCCCTGAACGATTATGCGGTCCGTCTCACTGAGAAATATCGACATCCTGGCTCACTTCCCCTTCGACGCGTCGGCGTCTTCTTCAACTACAACTACGCGGCCCAGTGAGACGCCTGCCAGACGCGCGGCCTCCGCGGCGGCGTCGTCCATTGCGTCAACCATGGTGACCAGTGGGTGATCAGATTCGGACAGGATTCGGCGGCCTTCGTCGACCGCGTTGCCGTCGAGGCGCACTACGATCGGCTTATTCGCGTCCTCACCCAGCAGGTCGAGGGCGCCCACGATCCCACGCGCCACCTCATCACACGCGGTGATTCCACCGAACACGTTGACGAACACGGAGCGGACTTGGTCATCGCCAAGAATGACGCCCAGACCGTTTGCCATAACCTCCGCCGAGGCCCCGCCACCAATGTCTAGGAAGTTGGCCGGCTTCACGTCGTAAGGCTCACCCGCCATGGCGACAACGTCCAGCGTCGACATCACGAGGCCCGCACCGTTACCGATGATTCCAACGTCACCGTCGAGGCGCACGTAATTCAGCCCGGCCGCCTGTGCCTTCACCTCAAGCGGATCTTCGGAGCGGTTGTCGGCCAGATCCGCGTGGTTCGGGTGACGGAAGGAGGCGTTGTCGTCCAGGGAGATCTTTCCGTCGAGGGCGATGATGCGCCCATCTTCTGCCTTCACCAGCGGGTTGACCTCCACCAGCGTCGCGTCCTCCCCCTGGTAGACACGCCAGAGGTTCACCAGCACGGGGATGATCGGCTTAGCCTCTTCCTCACTGAAGCCCGCTTGGTCCAAGATTGAGCGGGCAACCTCATCGTTGATTCCCACCCCCGGTTCGAGGGCGACGATGGCCAGAGCCTCAGGCCTCTCCACCGCCAGGGTCTCAATGTCCATGCCACCCTCCTTGGAGCACATGGCGATGTTGGTCCGCTGGGCGCGGTCCAGGAGGATGGAGAAGTAGTATTCCTCAGCGATGTCGACACCTTGGACGACCAGCACCGAGTAGACGGTGTGTCCGCGTATGTCCATCCCTAGGATCTTTTCGGCCCATTCTTTGGCTTCGTCTGCGCTCCACGCAAGTTTGACGCCGCCGGCTTTGCCGCGCCCACCGATCTTGACCTGGGCTTTGACGACCACGGGGAATTCGTTTATTTCCCGAGCCGCGTCATACGCCTCCTGTGCAGTGGTGCAGACGATCCCAGTGAGGACTGGGACGCCGTAAGCGTCGAAGATGTCTTTCGCTTGGTATTCGTAAAGGTCCACTCCGTTGTTCCCTTCTTGGCGCGCGACCCACAGGAACCTTATTCCTTGGTCTGCACGTCGACCCCTATCAAGATAGCGCGTTGGGGCTAAAGTCGCATGGTGTCCAACGAAACACGGTGGATGTGTGGCGAAGAACAAGTTCGGGCGCGCCCGTCCACGCCTGAGCACCCATCCGCGCCCGCA
>CAYFOT010000062.1:0-7800 GCA_964344825.1 uncultured Actinomyces sp. | reverse complement strand
TTGGTGAACTCCTAGCGTGCCACCACGCCCTGCGCTGACTCTAGTTTTCGGCTAAGAAGATGGTCTTTCCCCCACGGCCCAGTGCCTCAATGCTGCCCGTCAGTGAGTTCCTCCGGAACAGCACGTTCGACGCCCCCGCCAACCGGGAGGCCGGCACGATCTTCGGGTTGATGAAGGACCCATGCGAATCCGGGACGACACCCCCGCCTGGTAGGAGTGACACCCGTGTGTTTGCAGTGACGAACACGCCGGCCTCAACCACGCAGTCATCCCCCAGGGGAATTCCCAGTCCGGAATTAGATCCCAGCACGCAGTTCGCACCCAGCCGGACGCGCGCGTGTGACGCGCCAACAACACGCCCCATCGTGGAGGCGCCACCGCCAACGTGCGTTCCTTCACCCACAACCACGCCCTGAGCCAAACGCCCTTCGATTGTCGCGCGTCCTAAGGAACCGGCGTTGTAGTTTACGAAACCCGAATGCATCACCATGGTTCCTGGCGCCAAATGAGCGCCCAGCCGAACCCTGGCACCCGACGCGACCCTCACGCCCGTGGGCAGCACGTAGTTCACCATCGGAGGGAACTTATCCACACTGGTCACCGAGATCGGGTGGCCGTAGTGTGCGCGCAGGTCAAACCGGGTTTCCTCAAAGTCCCTCACGTCGCATGGTCCCACTGACGTCCATGCAACGACCGGGAGTCGCGACCTGATCCCATCTAGGTTTATGGTGTTTGGCTGCGCTAACCGGTGGGAAAGTAGGTGCAAACGCAGGTACGCGTCCGCCGTGGAAGTGGGCTGGTCACGCAAGTCCGCCTCCACCCGCACAACCGACGTGTGTACGCGGCGCGTCTCATCACGGCGCTCACGCGACGCAAGTTTCGCGAGCAGATCCGGATCCCCGCCCTTCGGCATCCTCCCCATCTGCGGGTCTGGAAACCAGACATCCAACGTTTTGCCCGATTCGGTCACGGTTGCAAGGCCCGTTCCCCACGCCAACATTTCAGTCATGCCTTAACTCTAGCTGGGGGCTCGCCAAAGGTCTGGCCAAAATGTCCCGGCTTGGACGACCAGCTTGCGAAGGAGCGGCAAAGAGACTCCGACAACGGAATGGGGGTCGCCCGTCACTCCCTGAACAAACGGGCCTCCGAATCCGTCGATCGTGAAGGAGCCCGCGACGTTCAAAGGTTCCCCGGTGCGCACATATGCGGAGATTTCCTCATCGCTTATATCCCCGAAGTGCACCACGGTTGAGGCCGCTTCCGTCAGCGCATCTGCTACGCGCCATCCGTCCTCGCCCTCGCCCTGGTGCTCCACCACCGCCAAACTGTGCCCGGTCCACAAGGTTGCGTCCGTCGCGCGCATTTCGCGGATCCGCTCCCGTGCGACCTCAGCTGTATGGGGCTTGCCGACCATCCGCCCGTTGATCTGCAGCATCGAGTCACACCCCAGAACCAAGTAACGCACTGTCGGATCCGCGTCTTCCACCGAAAGCGTCTGCACCAGGCTCCGCGCCACACCTTCCGCTTTCGCCTCCGCCAGCGCACATACGATCGTGTTCGGCGCGGCATCGTGGGGGAGCGCGGCGGCCACCGCGTCCTCGTCCACATCCGACACCATCACCACCGGGTCCACGCCCGCGTTGCGCAGAGTCGTAAGGCGCGCTGGCGACTTCGACGCCAAGACCAGCGTCGTCTTCCCGCTCATCCGCCCAGCACCGCCATCCGTAGCGTGTCCATCGGCAGGCTTCCTTGGGCGAGGGCGCGCGTATGGAAGTCCCGTACCAACTGGTCCCGCTCCGCAGTTCCCGCCCGCGCGGCCAGGTAGTCCTCCCGCAGCGCGTTCCAGAGCCGCTGCCCGATTTTGTACGAGGGCGCCTGGCCCGGCCAACCGAGGTAACGGTCCAACTCGAACCGGAGACTAGCGTCCGACATCGCGACGTTCTCCCGCAGGAAGTCCCACGCGTATTTCGCGTCCCAAACGCCCTCGCCATCAGGACGTTCCTTACCCAGGTGCACGCCGATGTCGAGGACGACGCGGGCCGCGCGTAGCCGCTGCGCATCCAGCATCCCCATGCGGTCGCCAGGATCGTCCTGGTAGCCGAGCTCCGCCATGAGCTGCTCCGCATACAGTGCCCAGCCCTCACCGTGGCCGGAGTTCCAAGAGCCGAGCCTGCGCCACAGATTTAACGAATCTTTCTCATGTATCGCCTGGGCGATCTGCAGGTGGTGGCCGGGAATGCCCTCATGGAACACGGTCGTCTTTTCCTGCCACGTGTGAAAAACCGTGTCGCCCTCAGGGATCGACCACCACATCTGTCCGGGCCGAGAGAAGTCCGCCGACGGCCCCGTGTACCAAACGCCCCCTTCTTTCGAGGGCGCAATACGCGCCTGAAGGACCCGCAGCGGCGCGGGAATATCGAACTGCGTCCCGTTTAGGTCGGCAATGGCCTGTTCACCGGTGTTTTGGAGCCATGCCAGTAGCGCGTCCTCGCCGTGGAGACGGTACTGTTCCATTTCGTTCAGGCGGTCGTATGCCTCCGCCACAGACGTCCCAGCACCGAAGAGGCTCGTCGCGATTTCCTTCTGCTCCCCCACGATCCGTTGGAGTTCGGTGCGCCCCCACTCATACGTTTCGTCGAGGTCGACGCGCGCGCCAACGAACAGCGCCGAGAACACTTCGTATCGGTCGCGTCCAACCGGGTCCTGGTCGGGGGCTTTGTCCGCCAAGTTGCGGGTCAGCCAGTCGCTGAGTTCCAGGTACCCGCGGGAGGCCTCCCGAACCGCAGAGTCCAGTTTCTCTATGTCGATCCGTGCTGCGACGTCTGGTGGGCAGCTCTTCGCGAACTCCTCGAAGAACGCGCCCGCGGAACCGAGGGTGCCGATGTTGCGTGACTGCTTGATGCCGATTTCGACCTGGCGCCGCGCCGCAACCACGCCCGCGTCCGCGGCATACGCCAGCGACTGTGTGTACTGCTCCAAGGCCCGCGGTACTGCGCGCATGCGCCCGATGATCGCTTCCCAATCTTCGGCGGTCTGCGTCGGCATTAGTGAAAACGCTGATGTCACCGACTGCAGCGGCGAAGCCAGGTTGTTTAGCTCAGCGAAGTCCTCTTTACCTTCATGCAGCAGTTGCGAGATCGTGAGTCTGTCTTCGAGGGCGTCGCGGGTCACCTCATCGACCTCGTCCTCCAGGGAGATCTGGGGAAGCTCGCCCAGGAACCGCGCATCTAGTTCGGCGCGTTGGTTTAGTCCCTCAACGGACATGTCAGGTAGCGTTGTTGGGTCGCTTGGAAGACCCCAGTCTGTGGCCGCAAGCGGGTCCAGCTGCGCATATTCGTGGATGTAGTTGCCGCAAGCTTTATCCAGTTGGGACCACTTGCGCTGTGAGGCTGTCTGGGTGTTCATGTGTCAAGCGTAGATGCGGATGGGGCGCTCTTTCATACGACTGGGAACAACTTGACAGAGGGGGTAGGCTTTTCTCGTGACCTACGCCACAGCTGGGCGCGCACTACCGGAATCAGCCATGACGAACCATGCTGCTTCCACTTATCAACGGACCGGGGATTCTCAGGTGGATAATTCGGACAAGATTTTGCCTCAGGTGAGGTCTCGGACCCTGGATGACTACAGGGAACTGCTTCTTGGGGGAGCGCCGACGCTTTCGGCCGCCGACTTGGCGCAGCGCACAGGTAAGACCCTTGAGGAAGTGGAGCGGTATCTTCTTGAGATGGGGGTTGCCAGTGCGCAGCCGGAGGATCTGCGGTTTACGGAGCGGGATCTACAGATTTACGAAGATTGGCTGGCTGCTGCAAAGCGTGCGGGTCTTTCGGAGAACACCAGCGCGTCTCTTCTGCGCGCACAGTCGCACCTGACAGACCGCTTGGCGCTGTGGGAGATTGAGTCTTTGGTGGAGGACGTGGAACGGCGGCTGGGCCTTGATGACACGTCCGCACGGGTGGTTGCAATAACGGAGATGCGTTCGCTGGTTGATTCCCTTGAAGGGCAGATGGTTTATGCCTGGCGCCGGCAGATGTATTCGCTCATTGAACGCATAACGCAGGAACTTGCGGCGCGTAGCAGCGATCACTCGAAGCGGCGTTTCCCGTTGAGCCGTGCTTTTGGTTTCGTGGACATGTCGTCCTACACGGCGACGGCGTCGCTATTGGGCGCCGACCTGGTGGGTTTGGTGGAGAGGTTTGAGTATCTCTGTCGGAGTGTGGTTACCGCCGCTGGTGGCCGGGTCGTGAAAATGATCGGTGACTCCGTCTTCTTCATCGCGGACAACTTGGAAACAGGGCTTGTGGTGGTCACGGACTTGATTGATTCCCTGCGGGAAGCAGAGGGGATCCTGCCGGTGCGCGCGTCGTTCATCCAAGGTGACGTGTTCTCGCGTTCGGGGGACGTGTTTGGGCCATCTGTGAACCTAGCCGCGCGCCTCGTTGATATTGCGCCGCGTTGGTCCATTTTGACGGATGCGCCAACCGCTGCGGCTATTGATTCGTCCTCGGTTCGTGATCTGTATGAGATACAGGAGTTCCCGTCGACGGAACTGCGCGGGTTGGGACGCGTGTCCCCGTACCGGGTTTCAAAGAGGTAGCAGGTGAAGGCTGTTCTGCAGCGGGCGTTGCGCGCGGAGGTGACGGTCGAGGGCGAAGTGGTTGGGCGTATCACCCGCCCCGGCCTAGTGGCCTTGGTCGGCGTCCACCGCGACGACACCGTTGAGGATGCGGCGAAGATGGCGCGCCGCATAGCAACTTTGAAGATCCTGTCCGGTGAGCGTTCGTTGATTGACGAGGGCGCCCCGGTCTTGGTTGTCTCTCAGTTCACCTTGCAGGCGCGCACCCGTAAAGGGACGAAACCCTCATGGTCAGATGCGGCGCCCGGACCCGTTGCTGAGCCCCTGGTTGAGGAGGTAGTCGCACAACTGCGCTACTACGGCCTAGAGGTCGCGACGGGGAGGTTTGGCGCCATGATGGAGGTGGCGTTGGTGAACAATGGGCCGTTCACGCTCATCGTGGATACGCGCGTTTCGCGTAGTGGCGCCACGCTCTGAGTACCCCGAAAGCGAAAATGTGCGCGTAGTTCGCGCTGTCGCTCTACGCTAAGTGAAGACGGGGCGCATTATGCTGCCCGTAATATTTGGCCTCACTATCCCAAGGGGGTTGCCATGTTTGAACGCTTTACCGATAGGGCGCGAAGGGTCATTGTCCTCGCGCAAGAAGAGGCGCGCGGTTTAGAGCACAACTACATCGGGACAGAGCACCTGCTTCTGGGGCTGATCCACGAAGGCGACGGCGTGGCCGCGAAGGCCATGGAGATGACAGGTATCAAGCTGGAGGACGCGCGCGCTGCTGTCGTGGAGTTGATTGGTGAGGGAGAGAAGCCGGTCGAAGGCCACATCCCTTTCACCCCACGCGCGAAGCGCGTCTTTGAGCTGTCGTTCCGCGAAGCCCTCCAGTTGGGCCACAACTACATCGGGACAGAGCACCTCCTCCTAGGCCTGCTGAAGGAGGGTGATGGGGTTGCCGCACAGGTTCTTCACAAGCTGAACGCGGATCCCGCGAAGATCCGTAAGGCCGCCATGCAGCTTTTGCAGGGATACCAAACCCAGGGGGATGGACGGGAAGCGGTGGGTACCGGTGGCGCCCCCATGCGTGACAAGGAACGCGGTAACTCTGCGCTCCTTGAGCAGTTCGGTACGAACCTCACCCAGTCGGCGCGTGAGGGCAAACTGGATCCTGTCATTGGACGCAAGAATGAGATGGAACGCGTGATGCAGGTTCTGTCGCGGCGTACCAAGAACAACCCGGTCCTTATCGGTGAGCCGGGGGTCGGCAAGACGGCTGTGGTGGAGGGACTGGCGCAAGCGATCGTTCGTGGCGACGTGCCGGAAACCATCAAAGACAAGCAGATTTACAGCTTGGACATGGGGTCCCTAGTGGCTGGGTCGCGCTACCGCGGTGACTTTGAGGAACGGTTGAAGAAGGTCCTGAAGGAAATCCGCACTCGCGGTGACATCATCGTGTTCATCGATGAGCTCCACACGCTGGTGGGCGCGGGCGCTGCTGAAGGCTCCATCGATGCCGCCCAGATGTTGAAGCCGATGCTGGCGCGTGGTGAACTCCAGACGATTGGCGCCACGACGCTGGATGAATACCGGAAGCACATTGAGAAGGACGCCGCCCTCGAACGGCGTTTCCAGCCGGTGAAGGTGGATGAGCCGACACTGGAAGAGACCGTCGGGATCCTGAAGGGGCTACGTGACCGCTACGAAGCGCACCACAGGGTCGTCATCACGGATGAGGCCATTGAGGCCAGCGCGACGCTTGCGGATCGCTACGTTTCCGACAGGTTCCTGCCGGATAAAGCGATCGACTTGATGGACGAAGCTGGGGCGCGCCTGCGTATTCGCAGGATGACTGCGCCGCCGGAAATCCGTGATCTGGATGAGCAGATCTCGGAAGTTCGCCACGCGAAGGAAGCCGCGATCGACAACCAAGACTTTGAGCGTGCAGCTTCTTTGCGCGATGAAGAACAGAAGCTCTCCCAGAAGCGGGAGCAGACTGAAGCAAAGTGGCGCGGCGCCGGTGAGACCGAAATCCTTGAGGTGACCGAAGAGGAAATCGCGCAGGTGTTGGCCATGTCGACGGGTATTCCGGTCGTGAAGCTAACGCAGACGGAGACGACAAAGCTAATCAACATGGAAGATGAGCTGCATAAGCGGGTCATCGGCCAAGAGGAAGCCGTCAAGGCATTGGCGCAGTCGATTCGCCGTTCGCGCGCGGGCCTGAAGGACCCGAAGCGTCCGGGTGGCTCGTTCATCTTTGCCGGCCCAACGGGCGTTGGTAAGACGGAGTTGGCGAAGACTCTGGCGGAGTTCCTTTTCGGCGACGAAGAGGCATTGATCCAGTTGGATATGTCGGAGTTCTCTGAGAAGCACACCGCGTCCAGGCTGTTCGGTGC
Organism: uncultured Actinomyces sp.; assembly: GCA_964344825.1. Taxonomy (GTDB): domain Bacteria; phylum Actinomycetota; class Actinomycetes; order Actinomycetales; family Actinomycetaceae; genus Scrofimicrobium. The sequence continues at coordinate 837 of CAYFOT010000062.1, read as the reverse complement.
ACCTCCCGGATATGTGGGGTATGACGAGGGCGGGCAGTTGACCGAAAAGGTTCGCCGCCGTCCGTTCTCAGTCGTCCTGTTCGATGAGGTTGAGAAGGCACACCCAGATATCTTCAACTCACTGCTGCAGATCCTGGAAGAGGGGCACCTAACTGACTCTCAGGGGCGCAAGGTGGACTTTAAGAACACGGTCATTCTCATGACGACGAACCTCGGAACGCGTGACATCAACAAGGGCGTGCTGACGGGCTTCCAGTCTTCCGCGGCGCTAACACACGACTACGACCGCATGAAGGCAAAGGTCAATGAGGAGTTGCGTCAGCACTTCCGGCCCGAATTCCTGAACCGTGTTGATGAGATCGTGGTGTTCCCGCCTCTGACGAAGGACGACATCAAGACGATCGTCGACCTGATGATCGGGCGCTTGCGTCTGCGCATGCAGGAGCAGGACATGGGCCTTCAGATCACGGATGAAGCGCGTGAGCTCTTGGCGGAGCGCGGGTATGACCCCGTACTGGGTGCACGTCCTCTGCGTCGCGTGATCCAGCGTGACATCGAGGACGCCATGTCGGAACGGATCCTTTTTGGCACGATCAAGCCCGGTGACGTCGTCACCGTAGGTGTGAAAGAGGTTAACGGCAAGCCTGAATTCACTTTCAACGGTGAGGTCAACCCTGCTTTTCCGAAAGAAGAACTGCTCCTAGAGGGTTAGGGCGTATGTGTTGAGCAAGAGGGCGGTCCGGTTGGGCCGCCCTTTGTGCTTCGAACTGGGGTGTGTCCGCCCCGCGTCTGCATTGGCGCGTCCGCCCCGCGTCTGCATTGGCGCGTCCGCCCGCG
>CAYFOT010000061.1:0-8229 GCA_964344825.1 uncultured Actinomyces sp. | reverse complement strand
GAGGACGAACTAGGCTGGCCCCCGGCATCAAAGTTCTTCGACTTCCTCAGGTGAAGACGCCGCGCAGACGCTGAAGCGTGCTTTTGGCACATAAGCAGACGTGCTTTTCCTACATTGAAGTTTTTCCAGTGGCCATGAACCTAGCCGCTGCCTTCTGCCCCTTCACTGCCACAACGGACATATCTGCAACACCACGCACCCAGGAAAGCAGGCCGAAACAAGCCAAGCCAAGGCAAGACGAGGCGCGGCCATTGGTTCTGGACCACCACGACACACATCCGTTCTCACAGGCGTCCACCACACCTCAGATTGCAAGAACGCCAGCCACCAAAGGAGTTACGGCTCCTGGAAATAGCTCGGTTTCCTAAGACCGAGGGTTGTGGCACATGAGTTGGCGGTGGTAAGCCCGGGTTAACGACGACCCGATCTACTCGCCAATAGCACGCGCCCAGTCGTGATCATGAAACCGTCTCATTGGATGACTTGATTCCAGTTCGGGCCAAGAAGAAGGGTAGTACCATAAACAACGTAAAAAGCATGGTGCCGTGGCCCTCACGCCAGAACGGGCTGGGCTCAGAGCACTCCAAAGGGGCACACCACCTTGTCTAAGATACTTGTCGTTGGGGCAGGACCCTGCGGGGTGGCGGCAGCCATTCGCGCGCGGCAACTTGGCATTGATCGCATTGATCTCATCGACAAAGCGCCCGGCGTCACGGACAAAGTCTGCGGAGACGGGCTCACACCACCGGCACTTGAAGCGCTCAGCACACTGGGGATCTCCTACGACGACTTGGAAAATGCTGGTGCCAACGAAATCCGCAACAGCGTTCACTTGGGAACTGTTGAGCACACAATAAGGTACGCCCCCAAGACGTTCGTAACACTGCGCCGCAAAACTCTGCACACCCTCATGCACGAAGCTGCGAGGGCCGCCGGCGTATCAATCAGGTATAGCACCCCGTACACGCCGGAGATGTCCGGCGATGTCGTCATAGATGCCTCTGGCTGCCAACGCAAACGACAACGGTCGGATCGGAAATTCCCGGTCGGAATCTCCGGCCAGATTTCGGGGGCCAGTTCTCTTCCTGAAGACTCTGTCTTTTTCATCCATCACGAATCGCTACCTGGCGGGTATTACTGGGCTTTTCCTCTTGGAAATAATGTTTGGAACGTCGGGTTGTGGCTGTCACAGCCGTCGGGGCAGATGAAAGCGTTGTACAACGCTTTCAATTCGGAGTTTCTGAAGAAGCACTTTTCCCACGCAACAGAGGTGCGTAAACCCCGCGGAGCCAGATTGGGGACAATCGCAGGGCTCCCTGCCATTACCGACACCGCCATCGCGTGCGGCGACGCGGCCGGACGATGCGATAAAGAGAGTGGCGAGGGCGTGAGCTTTGCAATGCTAGACGGCATACGGGCAGTCGACCAATACTGCGCCAACCAGTTCACATGAGGAGCGCCGCGCCCCTGGGAACAAAGGAGTGGCAGCACCTCCTCCGATACGACGAGTGGGCGTATTCAGTCGCTCCCCTTGTCCTGGCTGCACCGCTGTACTACCTCTGTACGCAGCCTCCCGATGTCATACGCGCGCAGGAAACGTTTGTCGGCCTGGCGGGCTTCGCCGTTTTCCTCTTCATGCTTCTTGGCTTTGGCTACGCGGTAAATGACTATTCAGACATCGAGGTCGATAAGGCCGCCGGTAAAGACAAGCTTATCAGCAGGCTGCCGCGTCAGAAGTCCGTGTCGATTCTGGCGACGCTCGTCGTCGTAGGCGTGCTGGCTACCGCCCTCGCCCCCCACCACAAACTGGTTTCCATGCTGGTGGCGGTCGGCGCGTATATCCTTGGCGCGGCGTATTCGCTACCGTTCTTCCGCGCGAAAGAACGGGGCGTGCTGGGGCCGATCGTGTCGTCTTTCGCCCAACGTGGGACGCCGGTCATCGTTGCCGGAGTAATGTTCTCCATGGATTCCCAGTTCACTGCGGCGTGGGTGCTCCTGTCATTCCTGAACGGCCTGCGGTACATATTCATCCACCAGCTTCTTGACGAGGAGAACGACCGCGTCGGAAACGTACGGACGTTCGTTACCGACAATGGCGCGAAAGTGACGCGCAGGCTGATCGTCGTCGTTTTCGTGGTGGAGCTAGTTCTTCTGATCCCTGTCATGGCGCCGTCGCTTGCGCACTCCGCAAATGTGTGGGTGTACGCCCTCTTCGGCGGGTATGCCGCGCTGGGGATCACCGTTACCCTCATTTACGTGCGTGTATTTGGGAAGTCCGACCTACTTTTCACCTACGACCTAGTCCCCTTCGAGGTTTTTCTGAACTACGTGCTGCCAGCCGCCGCGCTCATTCTTCTTACAGAACAGGACTATTACTACCTGCTCATTCTGATCTTATTTTCAATCTGCATGTTCCCGATGATCCGAAGCAAGCTGTACGCTCTTCGCGGCTTCATGGACCTGGTGCGGGGCCGGCACGTGCAGCTTCCGTTGGAGGATTGATATGGGCGGAACGAGGTCGGAACTGGCGAAGCGCGCCATTGTGCTGGGCGGGACGAAAGACAAGGCATTTGCGATCGGCACGTTCCTTATCTCATTCATCAGGCACCACAGCATGGAGGACACTGACGTGGTGGTTTTCCATGACGGTATGGATAGGGAAAGCATGGCCGCGATTTCCAGAATCCACGCCGTGCATTTCGTGGAGTATGAACCGCCCCGGACGAACGACTGGCACCCGAACTTTGAGCACTTCACGCCGATGGTGCTATCTAAGTTCGAATGCCTTCGTCTCCTCAACATCTACGATTCTGTCACTTGGTTCGACTACGACATGCTGGTGGCGAAGCCTCTGGGTGAGTTCTTTAGCCCCGACGGGGAAGGAATGAAGGCGATTCTGGGGCAGACAGTTTCGCAATACCTTGGGATAGAAACCGACGACGCGCTGATCACCCGGTACGCAGATGCGCGCGGGATCCATGCCTCTGCGATGCTGTTCAACAGGAGCATTGGCAACTACACCGAGATGTATGAGTGGTGTCTGGCGCAGACTGCGCGGCTGGGGAGCATCCTTGCTTTGCCGGACCAGATAATCCTCTCGCTGATGGTCAACAACTTCGATGTCAGTTTGTATCCGATCAGTTTTGAGATCTATTCGTCCCACCCCCGCGACCGCGACTCCCTCCTGCACCGGCGCCACGTGAAAATCTGGCACTCATTCTTGAAGGATAAGTACTGGGATGGCAGTTTCTACGATGAGGATTGGGCCGCTTGCTTCACCCTGTACCTGCAGGCATACGCGGAATGCGCGTTCAACGGTAAGTCCGACGCGGACACACGCAACGATGACACTTTCAGGATTCACGGATGCAGTTTTCATGCAGACGCTACCGTCCTCACATTTCTGGAACAGGCATACACCAGAGCGCACCTGAACCATGAGCTAGATTCCGTGAATGACTACCGTCAACAATGGCTAGACTGCCTATCGGACCAAGAGTAGAGGAGAACGCGTCGAAGTGGACATTTCGATCGTTGTGCCAACATGGAACCGGAGCGACCTGTTGGCAGATCTGCTCAAGACTCTTAAGGCTGAGCGTGCTGGGCACGCCGGAAAAACGGAGGTCGTCATCGTCGATAGCTCTGAGGGCGATGAACAGCAGAAAATACAGGAGCACTGCGCGCGGTATGACGCGCGCTACGTCTTCGGCCCGAACAGTGTCCGAAAGAAGAGAAACCTTGGTGTGCAGTCCTCCAGTTTAGAACTCATCCTCTTCCTAGACTCTGATGTCACGGTTGAGCCGGGATTCCTAGATGCCCATGTCAAGGCAGTTCAGCGGGAAAAGGACGTCGCTGCGGCGCAAGGCCTCACCGAGTTCGTGGGTCCAAACACCTTCCTCTGGAACGCGACACGTCTGTCAAAGCTTGTCTGGTCTTTCTCAAACCCCAAGAGATTCCCCTATCAGTCTTGGTCTATCACAGCGAACCTCTCCGTTCGCCGTTCGGTCTTCGAAGAGATTGGCGGCTTTGTGGAGGACTTGCCATTCAAGCTGGGGGGCGACGACCTAGAGATGTCCTATCGCATCAACAAAGCCGGGTACAGGATTGCTTCGGCGCCCGATGCCGTCGCGCTTCACGCGAAAACCACATGGAACAGCATGGCCGCACTGAAAGACCGGACGAAACGCTGGGGAACAATCGAAAGTAACGTGTCCACAATGCACCCGGAACTCTACCAGCGCGTCATTCCACCAAACTACGTGTATGTAGCTCTATTTACGCTGGTCGTTGTGCTAGCAGCGGTTGTGGCACGGTCCGTACCGCTTGCGCTACTTGCGGTCATGATCGTTCCCTTCTTCTGCGTGCAACGCTGGATCTGGGAGATGCGGTCGCAAGAGCAGTTCATCAATCCCGTCCACCTCCTTGCGGCGTGTGTGATCAACGGGAGATATGAGTTCTACCGGGTACGCGGACACATGAAGATGCGCCGCCCCTTCCCACACGCGCACGCATTCGTTTTCGGGCCACTCCAGGTGCGCGGCAGCTTCTACGCCGATGCGCCACGTCTCTGGCTGCTCGTCCTCGACTTTCTTTTGATATCGGCAGCTGCGGCGGTGATCGTCCATGGCTAATGGCCTCAGCATTGTCGTGGCGACCCGTGGCAGAGTTGCGCTCCTTGAGGACTTGCTCGTCTCCTTAGACGTCGCTAGGGAGCGTGTCGATGTGCCAACCGAGGTGATCATCATTGACGACAGCTCACCGGCGGACGCTGACCGAATACGCGCCCTCGTCATGGAACACGACTCCCGATACGTTGGGTTTGGCCCATCCGTACCAGCCAAGAGGAACCTAGGGGTCGCGGAGAGTCAGTATGACATCGTGGTTTTCCTCGATTCCGATTGCCTTGCCACTCCCGATCTCTTGACTGAACACTTGCGAATGTACGACGATCCGCGGGTAGGTGCGGTTGCCGGCCTCTTGGAGTTCACGGGTCCTGACACGTGGTTCTGGAAAGTCGTTGAAAGCTCCCCGTTCGTCATCTTTTTCGGCCTCCCTCGCGTAATGAACGAGGTGCCGTGGACCCCCACAGCAAACTGCTCCGTTCGCAGAGACCTATTCCGAACCGTGGGCGGTTTCGATGAGACATTCCCACCCAAACCTGGTGGCGAGGACGTAGACCTCGGTTTGCGACTGACCGCGAAGAAAACTATGCGGTCCAACCCCAAAGCGCTTGTCTACCACCAAAAAGAAACGTGGACGACGCCACGGCAGATGTTCGCGAGGGCGTGGCACTACGGATCAGCGGACTTCTTCCTAGTCGCGAAGCACCCGGAACTCGTCTACCCAAGCTATCCACGGCGCGTAGTCATCTATCTCCTGATGGTCATCGTCCCCATACTGCTCGCCCTCGTCACCGGGATTCTCCCCCTTGCACTGCTGAGCCTGGCCGTGTTCGTCGATATCTTTGCCGTAGCGCTAACGGTTAACGCACACCGTAACGACAGTCTGTCGATCATACAAAAACTCGTCCTACAGACGCTCCTCCTCAACCACGAGGCCGGTTATGCTTTTCGCTGTATACGTCAGTGTCATCCGTCGTATGTGCATAAACAAATCATCTACCTCGATGGGCAAGCGATAGGCGTCACGCAAAATGGGTCCAGAATCTTCACCATCCACGCTCTCACGGCATCGCTCATGCTCATCGCAGGAGTCCTAATCGCGACCCTCAGCTAACTGATTTCTACTTGGAAGGCTCACTGATGGCGGAACACGAAAACGAACTTGCAATCCTAAAAACGCTGTCCGACAACGGGCTGTTCGAAGCAAGTTTCTATGAGAACAGGCCGGGCCGTGAGAGCGACTTCTTTTCATCCTACGAAGACTTCCTAGAACTTCCGTTCATGGTGAAGAGCGACATCAGAAACTCACCCGTGTTCTCCCGTACCACCACGCCACCCAAGGATGTGTACGGGATCTTTTCCAGTAGCGGCACAACCGGGAAGGAGACATTTTACGTATACAACCAGAAGGACAAGAGCGTCCACGCAGAGTTCGTCAGGACTTTCTTTAGCGAGGTCGGAGTGGGACCCGGTGATCTTGGGGGCGTCTTCGCACCCGTCGGGACAGGCGTGATGGCTCATAGCATGCTCTGGCAATTCTCAACCATGGGCTCTGCGTACGTGAACTGCCCGACCCCGGATCCCGACACGATAGCGGAGTTCGTCACCGACCTGCCGATCTCAGTGATCGCATCGCATCCAGGAATAATGTCTGGGACCGTCTACCGCCGTGACCTGCGCGATACGTTCCGTGGAAGCGAAGTCAACACGCTGGCACTTGGCGGAATGTTCCTTTCCGAGCCGCGGCGCCAACTCCTTGAGGAAAGGTGGGATGCCAAATGCTATTCCTTCTTTGGCATGAGCGAGGTCTTCGGCCCCATGGCAGCAGAATGTCGGGCTCAGTCGGGGCTTCACTACCTCGATAAGTACCTCATGATCGAGGTGCTGGACCCACGCACTGGGAAACCTGTTGAACCAGGCAATGTAGGACTCAGCGTCTGCACGACACTCTGGGATAAGGGGTTCCCACTCCTGCGTTACGTTACGGATGACTACGTACGTGTGGATGCAAGCCCCTGTGAGTGCGGCAGTCCCCTCCCCCGCCTCATATTCGAAGGGAGGGCTGGTGACTGCCTAACTGTGGGAGACGGCCAGGTCACGGTGGGACCGGATCCGGAAGCCAGCGTTGATCAATACTTCTTCCCCAAGGAGCTTGAATCAATAATCATGCCGCTGGGGCTTACGGGAGAGTACCAACTTCGCGTCGATCAACCGGATTCACTGACGCTTATGAGCCATAATTGGCGGGAGCTCCCCCCCGAATCTCTCAGCCTGGACGCCGTCGAAGATGCGCTCCGCGAGCGCCTGGGAACGCTCGTCACGGTTGACTTAGTTGATATTAGCGGCGACATGACGGGGCTTCGCCCTCGTTTCGTGAACGCCTGAACAGCGAGGATAATGACATGGCCGAAGCAGCCGCTCCTAAGAGCCTTTTCTCGGATGTTTACCACGTCTCTGAAGACTTTTTCGGACGAACGCCTGCCGACACCGCGATCGAACGCATGCAGCAGGATGTGCTCCGCGACATCGAAACAGAAAACCCTGAAGTGCCGCTCCGCTACTTGGCATTCAAGTTAACGAACCGCTGCAACTCTGACTGCAGCTACTGCGCACACAGAATCAGCAACTACGCGAATGAGCGGAAAGTTGATGTCCCCTTCGACTCGATCATGCAGGCAATTGATGACGCCGCTTCGCTTGGGGCCCACGCCATCTCCTTGACCGGCGGAGAAGTCCTCCTACGCAAAGACCTTCCTGTCTTCATAAAGGCCATCGCGGATCGTGGTGTTGTTCCTGTTGTCCTGACAAACGGGATCCTCATGCCCCGGCGTTGGCGGGAGTTAGGCGAAGCTGGGCTCCGCTATGTCATCATCTCCTTTGATTCCCTAGATCCTGAGATGTATGAGCGGCAACGTGGACAAAAGTTCGAAAAGGCGATCGCTGGAATCGACGCCGCCGTCGAAATGATGGAGGCGTTCCCTGGGACGCGGGTGAACGTCACATGCGTAGTTACGAAGGACAACCCCGACGACGTAACAGATCTGATCAAATACATGAGTGCGCGCGGAATTGGCGTGCAACTCAATCCGTATCATCACCACAACCCGATGGAGCCGGACACGCTCTCAATCCGGAATCCCGCGGCCGCCCTCGACCTTGCCCGCGACCTCCTCACAATGAAAGACGACGGATATCTCATCACGTCCTCGAACGGCTTCATTGAGCACATGCCGGACTTCTTCGTTAAGGGCCAGCGTATGCCAACTGATTATCATTGCCCCGTCGGGTACACAAGTCTCTTCGTCGACACGTACGGCAACGCGATTCCCTGTTGGGATGCTGCGTTCGAACCACTGGGAAACATAAACGATGAGCGCCTAGCCGACATGTGGAACGGTCCGCGCATGCAGAACTACCGACGACGGATGCACGACCTAAAGTGTGGAGGCTGCTGGTATAACTGCACGGCAGAGGTCGGGATGCTGGTTAGCGGCCGAATGTAAGTGCTGCGGGCACCTCACACGTTGATGATGCCTGTGCGCAGGGAACCGTAATACTTGCCTAGCAGGTGCCATAGAAGCTGGTGCCGCTCCATTTTCGCGTCAAT
>CAYFOT010000060.1:0-8424 GCA_964344825.1 uncultured Actinomyces sp. | reverse complement strand
TGACGATCAGTCAGTAACGAATAGACACATACGAGGACGTCCCCGGGTGCAGGTTACCCGGGGACGTCCTTGTGGGTGGTGGGACCTGGTTCGGTCTATCGCTTCCGGCTGGTCCACCAACCCGGTCTGCCGGACCGGGTTTTATCCGAGTACTCAAACCCAGCTCCCGCCTCATTGGCCATCTGGATCACGCCAGCCACATCGTCACCGCCGAATACCCAGAGCGCGCCGCCTTTGCCGCGGCGATCGTCATATTCCGCGCCCAGCAGGGTTAAGCACTCGATGGCCCATTTTGTGGGACTGGAGCGACGGCCCGGGACGCTCTGCAAAGTGGCTTCCAGCTCATAGGTCGCATCTACGTAATCCGCTTCAGCCATGGAATGGACATCAATGAGGCCGTCGTCAAAAAACGACAGTGAAACATTGTCCCCGCGCAAGATGTGGTTGCGTGTGAGAAGGCGACGAACATCTCCCAGACTTGGGCCCCTATCGTCCCAAGTGACAGCCACGTTTTCACCCGACCGGGTAGAGAAGATCCTCGTCTGTCCTGGTCCCACACCCACTGCTTTTGAGAGTCCTGCGGGTATCAGGGAAGTCCGTTCTCTCACCAATGCATTGGAGACGGCCGTGTGCCAGATCCAGCTGCGACGAGTCCGAGTCAACTCTTTTCTGAGCGCAGGGTGGGTCTGCAAGAAAGCATCGATGTTGGTCTTAACAGACTGTGGAGAAGTATTCGAAGTCTGCTCAGCCGGCTCATCCTCTGTGGATGTTTGCGCTGCGGTATCGGCTTCCTGTTTGTCCCACAGATAAGACCTGGCACCTTGGGGTCCCAGACCACCCTGGCCGCGGCCGCGGATTGCCGGGGCCGACGCGTCTCTAGAAGACACTCCTTGCGCCCCAGCGACAGAAGGGACCCGCTTCGGTTTCGATCCGTCTTCGCGGAAGACGTGTGAAAGGCGTGAAACCTTACGCTCATCCCGGGGTCGGGCTTTGGGAAGAGAGGACTCTCTGCGGGGCTGCGTTGGGACCGGAGCAGCCGAGAACAATGGTTTGAGAGAGCGTTTATCTTGTGACGGCTTCTGCGCGCTGGAGGGCTCAGACGGCTTGGGTGTCGCCCGCGGGCTGGGAGGCTTGGGTTCCTTCCACGGCTTAGATGACTCTGGCTGCTGCGCTCCGCTGGGCGTCGTCCGGGCAGGTGCTTGGCCGGGCACGGCTGCCGTACGTCCGTTGGCGTACTTAGTCTCGTAGATGTCCCAAAGCGTACGTAACGATACTCCGTCCGACTGGCGCTTCCACACGGTGATGCCACTTGCGGTGGAGCCGGAGGCCATCCGCGCGGCCCCCGACGGGGACGTTGCGATAAGGCCATTAGAAAGTCGTATTTCGCCCATCTCGGTGATTTGGGCCTCAAACCTCTGATTCTTCTCTGGTCGTTTCCAAACTAGGACGTCACCAGGGCTCAAGAGGCCTACCCGGAACACGTCCTCCAAACGCGTTGGTCTACTGCGAGCCACCCGCCCCTTACCCGCAAAGCCAAGCAGCTCTGACTCATTCAGACTAAGTAGATCCATATGGTTCGAGTCGTATTGAGCAGACCAAAACTGAGTTACTAGCCGGATCAGCTCCTTTTGTCGACGTTCGAGCATCTCTTGCGACGTCGGCTCCTGTGGGTCCAACCTGGTCACGACCGACGACCTCTCAGAAGCTCCAGGATCAACCAGTGAACAGATCTCTTCCCAAGTGCTCGCATTCTTGATTCGGGAGTTGGCAGTCGTGGACAGAACCATCGACCCCAGGCGGGAACGCCAGTTGTCGACGTTGGTGCCCTTGCGCATTTCTGGAACGGGTTCGGCGGGGAAGACGCTCACCCAAGTTGAGCCGGGAGGCATGATGCCCTCCGCACCACTCGCCTGCCATTGGGCACGGCGCAGAAGCATCACGCGCTTAGACGAGCGCGGAAGCACCCCATGGAGCGCAGCCACCGCGTTGTACAACACGGCGTCCGGGACGTAAAAGACACTATCTGAAACGCGTGTATCCTCAGCAACCGCACTGTTCTCAAGCTTCTGCAATAAGGTCGTCATGGCTTCCGCACGGGCCGTCTTCGTTGATCCTCCCATGGTGTGGAGGCCCAGGACGCGATCAACACCTCTCAGCAATCTTGCTTGTTCGTCCGGATCAGCCACGTTGTCGACAATCCACATGGCAACAGGTTTCCACTCACTTGAGTGATGGTCATGCAGTAGCGTCAGAATCTGTTCAACCCCGTCGCTCAGGCTGTCTTCTACAGTTAGGTACGCCCGGGCAAGTGGCACCAGCTTCTCGTCGACAAAACGGCGTGCGCCGATGTCCCTGAGCAGCCGGGAGCCCACTTCTTTGTCAAAGGTCTCCGCAAGCGAAAGTCGTGGCGGTTTCTTCATAACAGTCACTAGGAGATGCCGGAAGAACGCGTCCGGATCCTTCTCAAGAGGACGCAGCGCTTCATCCCATTTTTCAGCGTATTCTTCGCGGTCCTCATCCGGCACCGCGCCCAATACCTTGGCCTTGAAAACATCAGCCGCAGCCAATGGCACACCACGTGTATTGAGGACGCCGAAGATTCTGTGTGCGTTTTGGAAGTTGTCCGTCTCCACGATGATCAAGGAAACGTCTTGGACGAAACCTAGAAAGCCTCGCAGATCGTCTGGGTCCTCGATGTCGCTAAGCGTCTCCCATATCGCGTCCAGGCTTCGACGCATGTTCCGCTGTCCCTCAGTTTCCAGACTGCCGGTCGGCTGTTCGCGCAGACCCATGAGATCACCATCGACGATATACGTCTGAAAGAAATGCCTGTCGGCCTCTCTGACCACGACACGTGGTTGCGCTTCGATGCCTTTCAAAAGGTCTTCTTGCGTCGTCAGCCGGCCATCGATCACCGGCTTCAAGCGCTCTTCTATGAACTCCCGAACAACAGCGAATAGGATGGCCAAAGTCGTGAGCCGTTGCTGTCCGTCAACGACCTCCGCTATTTGAGAGTCGCCTTCTCTGATAAGAACAATCGAACCCAAAAAGAAGTCGGAGTCCTCCCGGCGCCAGGCGGCCAACAGATCCTCTGCCAGGTCTTGTGCTTGGTCCCAGCTCCATACGTAGGGTCGCTGATAGTCCGGGATTATGTACTGTCTGCGCCCGTCGAGGACGTCTTCCAACTTTTCTTGGCGTGAGCTAATGGTCATCTGCTCTGATGCCTCTTTCCATCATAATCTCACTCAACTATTCTCCAACGAACTCTAAACAACTCCTCCGACAAGACAGTGCTCTGGAACGCCACCTCGGCCTCGTCAAGCGTTTTCGTCATGTCGCGGAGCAGTTTGCGAAGTTCGACCCGCATATCGTCCTCAAGATCGGCAGCCGCATTGAGGAGTTGGCTGCCCTTCTTCCTCAACCTGTGGCGCTCACGCGCGTCGGTAGCGGAATCTGCCTTCCTATAGGCATCGTCTGACTGCCTGCGCAACGTTTTCGTCTTTTCTGCGGCATCAGCTTCAAGGTCCAGTCGCTGCTGATCCAGGATTTCGTGTTGTCGGTCGAAGTGGCTCACAACCCGGTTTTCGAACTCGCCCCTGAACTTATCTTGTCTGGCGCGAAGATCGTCTTCGATATGACCCCAGGTTCCGATTTTTTCGAGGGTGGAAGTGCTTGTACATGCCAAAGCCAGCAGATCCTCCACGTATTCGTCGTCAAGCTGCGTGCCGTCGTCCATAAATGCGGAGACAATAACGCGCGTTTCTTCGAGTGCACCTTCTTGCGCGGTGCTGATACGAACCAGGGCGGCGCCCAACCATCCACCGCGGCCCAGCAGCCGGCTTATGGCTTGGCCAGCCCTGTCCGACTCAGATAAGGAAAACTCCAACGTGGAAGGGGGAGCACTACGGTTGGCTGCAGCTGTCAGGACCCATTGCCCGAGGCTACTTGAGGATCGGTATCTGCGTGCACCCTCAATCTCATGTGATTTGAAATAGTAATGTCCGGTTTCTATCCCCGATTCCTCGTGGAGGACGGGCGGAATAGAGTGAAGGAGGAACGTGTGACCATCGCCCTCGAAATGAGCGTGATCGGCCAGTTCATGGCGCGTCACCGCCAACAGCAGCCTCTCGAAACGTGTTAGCGCTGCGTCTGTCCGCTCGTCGTATGACAGCAGAAGATCCTGAACGCGCGGGTCCAGATCCTCGAATATCCTCTGGCGCGTCCGTTCCATGCCCACGCTTATCTCGGAGGCGTGCTTCGCTTCCAACTCCGCGAATGCATCCTCCAACTCTTGCTCGGTGCGGCAGTGGGACAGGATCTCCCCAACGGCCTTCTCGAAGTCAAAGCCGTCTTCAATGGATCCAAGAACCTCATCACTGGACCCAAAGACTTCAGAGAAGAGCTTGAACTTGTCCTGCAATAGCTGCAAGACACGACGTTCTGCGACGTTGCCTTCGTTGAGGAAGTTGGCAACCACCACATTGTGCTTCTGCCCGTACCTGTGCACACGTCCGATGCGCTGCTCCACGCGCTGCGGATTCCACGGCAGGTCATAGTTCACCAGCATGGAACAGAACTGCAGATTTATGCCTTCCGCAGCCGCCTCCGTCGCAATCAGGATCTGCCCAGAATCACGGAAATGGTCCACCAGAGCCTTACGCATGTCGGCCGCGAAAACACCTGTGACTGCATCGCTGCCAGCATTCCTTACCAGCCATTCTCTATATATGGCGCGCTGCTCTGGAAGGTCATTTGACCCGTTGAAGAGAACGAGGCCGTCCCCATACCCCGCACCACGCAGGACCTGTGTCAGAAACATCTGCGTTTCTCGCGACTCCGTGAAGACAATTGCCTTCTGGGGAGCGCCAATCTCTCGGAGCCGTTCGAACCCTGCCTCCAGTGCGTCAATGAGTCTTACTGCTTTGACATCGACTGGTACAGACCTGGCTAGAGCCGCAAGCGCACGTAGTTCCGCGACTTCTTCACGGATCGCCCCTTGAAGATGTCCCGAGCCGACAGCCATCCGCGGTTCGCGGGCGCTAGTCTGCTTAAACTGTTTGGACGCGAATTCGTCACCAAGGTATTCATTTGGGGCAGTTCCAGCCTCCCACGCCCCAGACCCATCCAGTCGGTTTGTGATCCTTTCTAGCGTTGCGGCCACCGCGCGTGTGGAGGACCCTAAGCGTTTACGGACCACCATTTCAGCCAGTGCACGCTGGGAACTGTCAAAGGCGAACAGATAATCCCGGTGCAGGTAGTCGTCAACCCGTTGATACAGCTCCTGCTCGGCTTCTGAAGGCATGAATTCAAACGTGAGGGGGAGGCGATCGGTGAAATGTATGTACTTGTCAGCGTCTTTGCGTAACGTGCGTTTTGCGAGGACGGACATGCGTTCCCGCAAGTTCGCGTCCTGTTCATCTGCGATATATCGCGCGCGGAAAGCACCTAGGCTACCGAAATAATCTGGGTCGAACGCCGACACTAGGCCGTATAGCTCTTCGAGGCGGTTTTGCAGAGGCGTGGCCGTCATCAAGATGTTCTTCTCGGATGCGCCAGCGATCTTTGCGATCGCCTGCGCGGTTTTAGCCTTCCCGCGCCACAGGTTTCGCAGGCGATGAGCCTCATCAGAGACAACCAAATCCCAAGGCCTCAAGAGATCCTTATGGTTGTCCCGTGCGAACTCGTATGAGCAGATCAGGACGCGTCGGTCCGCATCTGCTTTGGGCCCTTGCTTGATCCATCTAGGGGAAGACTCTGAATCGAGAATCACCGAGGGGAGCAGGAACTTCTCCTGTAGCTCCTGCAACCACTGCTGGCGAAGGGACGCAGGGACGACAACTAGCACGTTTCGTTTGCGCAGTGCCCAATACTGACTTATTACTATTCCGGCCTCTATGGTTTTGCCCAGCCCGACCTCGTCTGCCAGTATTACCCCGCGTAAGAAAGGCGTGTTGAGGGCGAAAAGCGCGGCGTCAATCTGGTGCGGTTTCGGCTCAACCTGCGCGTCATACAGGATCCCGGTTAGCTTCTCCACGTCGTCGTTGGCGTGCTGCTGCATGAGTAGGTGGGCGTAGAGCTTTGCCTGATGATCAGAGATCCTTGGGGCTTCGCCGTTCACCATCGCAGTTATGATCTCCCGTTATTCGTATGTCCTCCACCGTGAGGCATCTGTCAATAGTAGTAGGGGACGACGCCCATAGGGGAATCGAGAGCTGGAGCGGCAGACGAGCATTAGGGTTGAAACGGGAAGAGAGACAAGTTGCGAAATCTGCGGTCGTACTACTCCACTACTGTCCAGGAGTTCTTTGAACAGGACCAGAGTGCCATCCTGGGGCAAATCAGCCTTGGCGATCCGTCCGCGGAGACGGCACTGCTGCAGCGCAACGCTTGGTTAGATGAGATCGACGTTCTGCGCGACCAACTGGAGGGGCTTGAAGAGGGGCGCGTTCTTTTTGAGTACTCGGTACCCCGGATGGGTAAGCGGGTGGACGTGGTCTTACTCCACTGCAACATCGTTTTCGTCCTTGAGTTCAAGTGCGGTGACACAGGTTACCGACAGGCGGCCGTGGACCAGGTCTACGACTATGCATTGGACTTGCGAAACTTCCAGAAGGAGAGTCACGACAAGCTGCTGGTCCCAATAGTTGTCGCAACGCGTGCGCCAGCTAGGAACATCGTTGTTGTAGAGCGTGACCGTATTGTCGAGCCCATCCTCTGTAATGCCAAGAACCTGCGTTCTGCGATCGACACCGTCGTGGGGCAGTTCCATGAAAAACAATTCGACTATGGGCGATGGGAAGACTCTGAGTATCTTCCGACGCCCACGATTGTCGAGGCGGCGACGGCGCTCTATCGAGGGCACGGGGTAGAAGAGATCACCCGCAGCGACGCCGGGGCCACCAACCTGACGCGCACGTCCGCTGCGATTGAGCGAATCATCGAATTCAGCAAGAAGAACCACCGCAAGTCCATTTGTTTTGTAACAGGAGTCCCAGGTGCCGGCAAGACGTTGGTGGGCTTGAATTTGGCGGTCCATAGGTCTCAGGCAAAAGCGGGGGAGCACGCCGTCTTTCTGTCAGGAAATTACCCGCTGGTTAAGGTGCTTCAGGAGGCTTTGGCGCGGGACAGAGTGGATCAGTCCAAGCGTGTTGGTCCGCGAGTCACCAAGTCTGAGGCACTGCGCAGAACGTCAGCCTTCATACAGATCATCCATAAGTACCGCGATTCTTTCGTCGGAAATGACTACGTTCCACCTGAGCGGGTTGTGATCTTCGATGAGGCGCAGAGGGCATGGACTCGGGAAGAGATTCAGCGGTTCATGAGTACAAAGAAAGGTGTCCGGAATTTTCCTGTCTCTGAACCGGAGTTCCTTATCAGCACCATGGACAGACATGAAGACTGGGCCGTCGTTGTTTGCCTGGTCGGAGGTGGCCAGGAAATAAACAGGGGAGAGGCCGGACTCCCTGAATGGTTCGCCGCGTTGCAGAGCTCCTTTCGGCATTGGGACGTCTATGTGACTCCAGAGTTAGACGACTCCGAATACCGTCGGGATCTTCCATGGTCAGACCTGATTTCCGGCTTGACCGTGCGTGAAATCGAGGAGCTCCACTTGGCGACGTCTGTTCGATCGTTTCGGACACCAGCGTTAGCGGGCTTCATAAAGGCTGCTCTTGATGTGGATGTCGCTAACGCCCAGCGTCTATATCGGGAAATTGAGGGCGCCTATCCTGTCTTTGTTACTCGGGATCTGGCCGCAGCGCGCGCCTGGGTGCGGGAGCAATCTCGAGGGACTACCCGCTACGGACTGCTCGCGAGCAGTGGGGCATTACGCCTAAAGCCCGAAGGGGTATTTGTGAAGAGCGAGCCGTCGGTTGCGAACTGGTTCCTAAATGGGAGAGACGATGTCCGTTCAAGCTACGCCTTAGAAGATGTTGCCACGGAGTTCGACGTGCAGGGCCTGGAGCTCGACTACTCAATTGTCGCTTGGGACGCCGATTACCGGTTCTCTGATGGGGGGTGGAGCCACCACAGTTTTAGCGGCAGCCGCTGGGCCAACGTCGTGAAGGAGGACAGACGGCTATTCCTGAAGAACGCATATCGCGTGCTGTTGACCAGAGCGCGTCAAGGCATGGTCATTTTTGTCCCCAGGGGAAGCTCTAGCGACGCAACCAGGGACCCTAGTTACTATGACGGAACGTTTGAATACCTGAAGAGTCTGGGGATACCGGACCTACCAGGGGCGCGCTCTCGGACCAGTAGCGACGCAGCAGGCTTTAGGGTGCGCACTGTCCCGCCGATGCCGTCGCCGTCACATGCCAGGACCGACATGCGCCGCTTAGATCGCGGCCACTCACCAGACGGATGGAGGCACTGACACCATGACCGCCCACCGCAAACAGGCAGCGAAGAAGTCCGCCAAGAATC
>CAYFOT010000059.1:0-8536 GCA_964344825.1 uncultured Actinomyces sp. | reverse complement strand
GCGCAGCTCCAGCGCAGCTTCGGGCCGCCCGCAGCATCCGGACCTGCCCCGGATGTGGCCCGCGAAGCCCGGGCCCTCCCCCGTGTACTCCCCAGATCGTCGCCAAAAGCTGTGTGACAACGGTGATCTCAAGCGACAACCACGATCCTAAGCGGTAACCGCGAAACATGCGCGCATGCGAAAGGGCCCACACCTTCCAGTGTGGGCCCTCCGCTTCCGACTGCCCGGGTCAGATCCGACCCTCGGTTATCAGTAGGAATGTGTCGATTAGGTTAGTAGACCTACTTCACGAAACCAACGTTCTCCGCCTGGACGGAGGACATACCAAACGCACCGTAGTTGGCAAGGTTCTGCGGAACCGCAGTCATTTCCATACGACGGTACAGCGGCAGAACCATGGTGTTCTCCCAGATGACGGCGTCGACCTCATTGGCCAGACGCAGACGCTCAGCATGATCTGGCTCAGTTGCAACCTTCGCCGACAACTCATCAATCCGCTCATCGCAGATACGCGCGTAGTTCTGTCCCTCAGGAGCGATCTGCGTGCAGCCGTAGAGCTGGTTGATATTGGCCATTGGGTACGGGGTACCCTGCCACGCGAAGGAGGTCACGCCGAAGGAGCCCGCCAGAACCTCATCGAAGAACGTAGCGGTCTCAACGTTGCGGATGTTCACCTTCACGCCGATTTCCTTCAGCTGTGCCTGCAGCAACTCACCCTCATTCTTAGAGGTGGAGACGTCTGGCATCATCATGTATTCGAACTCCAGCGTTGCGCCGTCCTTGGTGCGGTATTCCGCGCCGTCCTCAAGGACCCATCCAAGATCGTCCAGTTCCTTACCTGCACGCTCTGGATCGTAGGAGTAGTCAACCCCGTTATCCTCATAGCCTTCCTGGCCAGGCATGAAGAAGTGGTTGCCCAGCACTAGGTCCGCTGGAACGAGGTCGGGGATGCCCGCCAGGTCAGATTCAGTGATGGCAATACGGTCAATGCCACGAGCCAACGCCGCACGCAGATCCTTATCGGCCAGAACGCCGGATTCACCGTTGAAGGTGAAGTGACGCCACTGGAGGCCACCTGCGCGACGGATTTCGCCATCCGCGCGGGTATCTGCTTCACGGTATTCAGACGCACTGATAATGCCCGTCAGCACGTCGATCTCCGAACCAGCGAAGGCCGTTCCGGTCGAGGACGGATCCATCACGCGGAACGTCAGGGAGTCCAGCAAGCCTTCTTCGCCCCACCACTCGGGGTTGCGCTCCATGCTGATAACCTGCTGTGCTTCGTCAACACCAGAAATGCGGTACGGGCCTGCGAGCCAGTCGTTGTTGTAGGTGTCCCAACCGTCGTTGAAGACCTCTGGGGTGGAAACGCCAGCCGCCGGAGAAACCGTGGAAAGCGCTGCAGACCAGTCCGGGAAGACGTCCTTGTATGTCACGACTACCTGATGATCATCAGCGCCCTGCTCCACTGATTCCATGTGGTCGTAGCCATCAGTTGACGCGCAGAGGAACTTGCTTGGATCCTCTGCCTCTTCTTCGTCTTCAGCGGCGTTCTGGCCGTTACACGCATTCCAAGTGGCTTGGTAATCGGCAACGGTGATTGGGGTTCCGTCTCCCCAAACCGCGTCCTTGTTCAGGTTCATGGTGACGACCTGCTTCTTGTCAGCGCCGTCTCCGTCCTCAACTTCGTAGCTTTCCACGTAGTTGGGGTTCACCTCAAAGGAACCGTCACCCTGGTAAATCCAGTTGTTCGGCAGAATGAACAGGCCCATGGTCGTGGCCAGGTCAACCTGGTTGCCGTTCACGTTCATGGTGTTCCATGAGGTCGGCATAGAGCCAATCGCGAAGCGCAGCTCCCCTCCCTCTTGCAAGTCGGCACGATCGTGAGGGTTGATGGCGTCCGTCGGAACGGCCTCTGTGGCTCCGTCGCCCGAACCGCCTCCTGAGCCAGACTGGCCCTCCTTACCTCCACCAGACGAGCAGCCTGCCAAGCCCAAGGCCAAGACGGCTGCGGTCGCTGCGAACACGCGTACACTGCGTCGCATTGATTAACCTCCATATTTGAAAAAACTAACCCCGGGAAGCGACCACACTGCGCCGCACCCGGCATTGCAACTGACAGATGACCCGCGAGCCTCTGCCATTACAATCCCGTACACCGTACCCCCGCACTCCGACATTTCAGCGGTGCTAACGCCCATTACGGCACTTTTGCCACTGAACCGTAACAATGTAACGCCAAGTTAAGCGTGCTCATATGGGGCGAGGGCGCCACGCACCGCCCTCGTCCTCGCCCCCAAATTGGCGACGCGAACGCACCGCGAGGCGGACCTAGGAAGCCTCCGCCGCGTCCTCTTCCAGTTCCTCCAGTGAATCGGGCACGAACGGGTTCAGTGGCTCCGGGTAGTGGCACGCCGTCTGCATGTCGTAGGTTCCGGGACGCGCCTTCAACTCCGGACGCTCCTCGATGCAAAGCCTCTGCTTCTCTTCGGGCAACAGCTTGAACAGCGGGCAACGCGTACGGAACCGGCATCCAGACGGCGGATTAGCCGGAGACGGCAAATCCCCACTAAGCAGGATGCGCTCACGGGAACGCTCCAACCTGGGATCTGGCACCGGAATGGCGGATAGCAAAGCCTGCGTGTACGGGTGCTGGGGCGCTTGGAAGACCTCTTCCACGTCACCCTTTTCCACGATCACACCCAGGTACATGACTGCCACGCGGTCTGCAATGTGCCGCACCACCGACAGGTCGTGTGCCACGAACAGGTACGACAGCCCCAGCTTCGCTTTCAACTCATCCAGCAGGTTGATGACGCCCGCCTGAATGGAGACGTCGAGGGCGGAAACCGGCTCATCCAACACCAGCAGCTTCGGTTCTAACGCCAACGCCCTCGCAATACCAATACGTTGGCGCTGCCCGCCGGAGAAGTGGCGCGGATACCGGTTGAGGTGCGCGCGCTCAAGACCGACCAGTTCAATCAGTTCGGTGATGCGCTCATCAATCTGCGCTTTTGAGTACCCGTTGTACTTCAGTGGCTCCGCCAGAATCTGGGAGATAGGCATGCGCGGATCCAAGGACGCCATCGGATCCTGGAAAACCACTTGCAGGTCCTTGCGGATCTCCTTGCGTGAGCGCTTGTTCAGCGCCCCGGTGTCCTTGCCAAAGACCACGATCTTTCCGGATTCCGGCGCAACCAAGTCCAGGATCTCCAAAAGGGTCGTCGTCTTCCCGCAACCCGACTCCCCAACCAGCCCCATGGTCTCTCCCGACTTGATTCGGAAAGAGATGCCGTCGACGGCGTGGACGGTGCCGACCTGCCGCTTGAATACGGCACCCTTCATCAGCGGGAACGTCTTGACCATGTCGGTTAGTTCAAGGATATTCTCACGGTCCCTGCGCCCTCGTCTGCCGGCCATGCGGTCGATGTGGCGCGGAATCGGGTAGATGTCCTTGTAATGCCAAGCGTTCTGCGCGATTGTCACCTGCCGGATACATGCCGCGCGGTGAGGCACGTCCGCGTCGGGCCCCCTATCTGAGCCCTCATCGGCAAGGCGCTTGTCCTCCAACGCGACGATCTCCGGGGGCAACGGTTCCAATGCCGGCTCGCCATTCAGGCACGCCGCCACCGCGATGGGGCACCTAGGCGCAAACGGGCAGGCCGTCGGCACCTTTAACATCGAGGGCGGATTACCATCCAACGTCGCCAACGCAGAGTCCGACTTCGCATCGGGACGCGGCAGGGCGCCCAGCAACCCGATCGTGTAAGGCATGTGCGGCCGGTAGAAAACATCGTAGACAGGCCCGGATTCCACGACGCGCCCCGCGTACATGACCGCAACCTTGTCTGCCATACCAGCGACGACCCCTAGGTCGTGCGTAATCATGATGACGGCCGCGCCCGTTTCCCGTTGCAGCGTCTTCATCAGCTCCAGAATCTGGGCCTGAATAGTCACGTCGAGGGCGGTCGTCGGCTCATCCGCAATAATCAAATCCGGGTCATTCGCGATCGCCATAGCGATCATCACGCGTTGACGCATACCGCCGGAGAATTCATGCGGGAACGACTTGAACCGGACTTCAGGGTTGGGGATGCCGACAAGGCCCAGCAGCTCAATCGCGCGCTTCTCCGCGCTCTTGCTATCCATCTTCTGGTGAATCTGCAAAGCCTCAACCAGTTGGGACCCGATGGTGTAAACGGGCGTGAGCGCCGAAAGCGGGTCCTGGAACACCATGGACAACACCTTGCCGCGGATATGCGACATGTAGGCATCGGAGCGCCCCAAGATCTCAGTCCCGTACATCTGTATGGAACCCTCAACTTTAGCCGCCTCATCCAGCAGCCCCATGATGGCCATGGAGGTCACCGACTTACCGGACCCTGATTCACCGACGATCCCCAGAACTTCACCGTTTTGCAAGGAGAAGTTCACGCCACGCACCGCGTGCACCGCCCCATCCTCTGACGGGAAGGTAACTTTGAGGTCCTTCACCTCAAGGACCGGGCGGCCCTCCTTACGTTCGGGCAATTCCGAAGATTCGAACGCCACCTGATTCTTCTTGCGGCTCACAGTGTGCCTCCGGACTTAGAAGTCGGGTCGATCGCGTCGCGCAGCCCATCACCCACGAAGTTGATGCACACTAGCATCAGCACGAGGACGGTAGCGGGCGCCAAGAACGTCCACGGGAACGAGGTCGCCATTGCCTGCCCCTCCGACAGCAAAACGCCCAGGGAAGTCTCCGGCGGCTGCACGCCGAACCCGAAGTAGGACAGGAACGTCTCCATCATCACGGCGCCCACAACCGCAAGCGTCGCGTCGATGATTAGGTAGGAGGACACGTTTGGCAGGATGTGCTTCGTGATGGTCGCCCAAGACGGCACGGACATGTACTTCGCCGCGCGCACGTAATCTAGGTTCGTCACCGACAGTGTCATGGACCGGATCACGCGGGCGGTCAGCATCCAGGAGAACGCGGACAGCAGAAAAATGAACGTGAGCGTCGACCCCTTTGAGCCGCCCATCTTCTGCGTAATAATCGCGATCAACAAGAACGCGGGGATAACCAAGAGCAGGTCGATGATCCACAGGACGGTCTTGTCGTACCACTTCCCGAAGAACGCGGCAGAGGCCCCAACAAGCGCGGCAACGACCGTCTGGATTGCGGCCACGCCGATGCCGATGACCAGCGATTTGCGCAGGCCCGCCACGGTGAGTGCGAACATGTCGCGCCCGGTTTGCCCGGTGCCGAACCAGTGTTCGGACGAGGGCGGTTTCAGGAAGTTCGCGTTGTCCACCTGCCGGTATTCCCACGGGCTGATGTAGGGACCAACGAGGGCGAAAAGGACGATCAACGCGAAGCCGATTAGCCCACCCATCGCGGTTTTGGAGCGGGAGAACCGCCGCCAAATGAGTTGGCCTCTGGTGAGGGGTTTGCCGGACTTCGTTACCTCGCCCTCGCCCTCCTCCTCAAGGAACGCTTCGTTAGCCAACGCCTCATCTTGACCGACGACTTCCTCATGGACGTTCTCACCGCGGGCATCACGCGGGTTCGGAGTGCGCAGGCCGTCGTGGTCTAACCCCAGTTCACCCGCGGGATCCGCCTGATCTGCGCGGGTGTTGTACGCGTTCTCTTCCCGGGTTATCGGGTCGTCAGAGAAATACGGGTGGGACGGGTCGCCACTGGACTTTTTGTCTTCGATACTCATCTTGGCTCCCTCCTAACTAACGCGCACACGCGGATCGGCAACGACAGTGAATATGTCGGCAAGCATCAACCCGAAGAACGTGGTCGCCGCCGAGAACGCCACGACCGCCACCGTTCCATTCACGTCGTGCTGGGTGATGGACATGACGGAGAAGATCCCCATGCCGTGCCAAGAGAAGATCTGTTCCGTGATGGTCGCGCCCGTAAAGAGGCCCGCGATAACGAAGGCGAAATACGTCGCCATTGGGATGAGGGCAGTGCGCAGGGCGTGCTTGCGAACAGCGGCCCCTTTGCGCAGGCCTTTCGCGCGAGCGGTGCGAACGTAGTCAGCCCCCAGCGTGTCCAGCATGAGGTTGCGCTGGTATCGGGAGTAAACCGCGATGCCGCCAAGGGACATGGAGATGGTTGGCAACAACAGGTGTTGCAGCCGGTTCACTATTTCCGCACCCGGATAGTTACCTATACGCCCCGTCTCACCGACGAACTCAAAGAAGTTCGTGCCCGTTGACTGGTTGAATCGAACGGCCAGGATCTGGAGCAGTGTCGCTATGACGATCGTCGGCGTGGAAATGATGATGAGGGCTATGAGGGAAACGGCCCTGTCAGACAGCTTGTGTTGGCGCGTCGCGGTCCATGCGCCCAGCGCGACACCACCGATAATGCCGACGAACGAGCCGATCGTGATAAGACGGACCGACACCCAGATGCGGGTCGCCAGAATCTTGTTCACGTAGTCGCCCTTAGGCGTGCGGCCCCAATCCCAGTGGAAGAGAACATTCTGCAGCCACGTCCAATACCTCTCTAATAGGGGTATGTCGGGATTAATGTTGTATGCGGTCAGCATCGCATTGACTGAATCAACGTCCAGTTTCGGGTTGGTGAAGTCAAACTGGGTGCGCGGATTCAGCGCGGTCCCGGCCAGCAGGTAGGCCAACGACACCGCGATGAAGAGCAGCACCAAGTAGTTCAGCAACCGCCTAAATAGGTAACGGTACATAAAACCAAGATCTTTCCGTGTTCCCCGTAACTTTACCGTCGCTTTAGTGTCCAGGCACACTCACGCACCATTGCCGCGCCAGAAGCTTCGAAGTGACCCCCAGAATAGCGCCTAACTGCTACGAGATAGCTAATCGGTGGACACAAGTACAGGTCTCAACCTAGTGGGCGCGTATTAGAGTAGATGGCCATGTCGGAAAAGAAGCGGGAGAGCATCTCAGCGCAAGCAGAGGAGCCGCTTGCGTCGCGGCAGCCGCGCGCGCTGAAGGCAACTCCGATGCGGAGGCCCAAGCGCAGTGGGGCCATCGTCCTCGTCATGATTCTTGCCGCGATGGTGACCGCGATGGGTTTGCGCCCCGGGGCCACATCGGTGGGGCCGGTGTTGCCGGAACTGATTGCCTCGCTGGATATGACCGGCGCACTGGCAGGTCTGCTAACGGCGCTGCCCGGACTTTCGTTCGCAATTTTTGGGCTGATGTCCAACCGGATCGCATCGTGGACGGGCTTCGTCGGCGCCCTCGTTGTGGGTAGCGCGCTTTCCACGCTGGGCTTGGCGCTGCGCGTCCTGTCCGGATCATGGACGCCGTTCTTGCTCATGTCGATGGTCGCCCTCGCCGGAATGGCGATCGGCAACGTCATCCTGCCCGCGTTTATAAAGAAGGAATTCCCTCGCAGATCCGCGCAAATGGCGACGGCCTACACGACGTTCCTGGCGGTCGGTGCCACGGTCCCGACGTTCCTGACGCCGATGCTGGCGGCGCGAGGGGAAGCGTTGGCTGGCGAGGGCGAAGGCTGGCGACTGGCCCTCGGCGCCTGGGCCGGAATCTCTTTCGCGGCTTTGCTGCTCTGGGTGTTTCTGTACGCGAAGGACAGGTCCCTGCGCGCGAAACAGGCGCCGCTCGGCGCCGTGGCTACCGAACAGGGGCGAGGGCGACGGTCGGGGGACGCGCGCGGACACGCCGGAGAAGAACGAGGGCGCGCGACTGCGGAACGCCCTCGTCCCCAAAAGACCAGCATGTGGCGCTCCCGGACCGCGGTGGCCCTCATGTTCTTCTTCGGGCTGCAGTCGATGCAGGCCTACACGCAGTTCGGGTGGATACCGGCGGCATACCGGGCCGGCGGTTTGGAGGCGTCGACGGCGGGGCTGATGCTGGCCGTTATTTCACTCGGCGGGATTCCGGGCGGGCTGCTGGTCCCGTCCATCGTTGCCCGAGGGCGCCATCTCCAAGAATGGATCCTCTTCTTCGCATCGATGCTGGTGGTCGGATACTTGGGGATCGCGTTTTTGCCTACGGTGGTGCCATGGGTGTGGGCGGTTGCACTGGCTGTCTCGGGGTTCTGTTTCCCCATGGCACTGGCCCTGATCATTAACAAGACAGATGACGCAACGGTGACCGCTGCGGTGTCAGGGTTTGTCCAGCCCGTGGGATATCTGCTGGCTGCCGCGGGCCCGTTCCTAGTGGGTTTGGTGTTCGGCTTGATTGGGAACTGGATGCCGATCCTGGTAGCGCTGGCGTTCACGGCCGTGCCGATGGCAGCCGCGGGCATCATTGCGGTGCGGGGGCGGGCGGTGGACCAAGATTTGGCCGCCCACACCGAAGCGACTGCGCTGACACCCCACTAGAGCACACCGGCATGACTGCGCCGGCATGACTGCGCCGGCATCCCGCCAGCCACCTACAGCGACTCACGTACTGGTTTTGTCATCTTGATGCAGACTATCGAAGGTTGTGGCTAACTATCGAAGGTTGTTCCCGGGCACAAGTATCGATAGTCCACCACAACCTTCGATAGTCCATGGCGGGGATGGGCCAGTTGGAGCGGATCCTCTTT
>CAYFOT010000058.1:0-8636 GCA_964344825.1 uncultured Actinomyces sp. | reverse complement strand
GACGTCAGAAGAAGCAGGGTCGCAACTGCGCTTAAGAGGCGGAGTTTTCTCATCGTTCGTCCTTATACTTGGGGCTTAGGTGACGCGGAACTATCGATCATAATGTCCCGGATCGTCATCAACTCATGCGCGCCGCTGCTGGCGCCTCTGGTCGCAGCGAACAGTGGAGCAAGGCCCCTGCGCGGGGGCAAAGTAGTGGATATGCTGAAGAAAACCATGGGTCTCACAACGAAGTGGAGACTGAAAGCGGTCGACCGGCCATCATGGTAAAAGAAGGGTACCCCCGTGAAACTTGTTGTTGTGGGCGGCGTTGCCGCCGGTGCGTCCGTTGCGGCCAGAGCGCGGCGTTTGGATGAGGACGCTGAGATCATCATTCTTGAGCGTGGCCACCATGTCTCCTTCGCGAACTGCGGGCTTCCGTACTACATCGGCGGCGTCATCAAAGAGCGTGAACGGCTGTTGGTCCAGACCCCGGAGTCGCTGCGGGAGCTGCTCAACTTGGAGGTCCGCATCGGACACGAAGTCGTGAGCGTTGACCGCGACAGCAAAACCCTGACGGTTCGTAACGTCGATACGGGGGAGGAGTACACGGAAACGTACGACAACTTGGCGCTGTGCCCCGGGTCGGAACCGATCCAGATCCCGCTTCCGGGGGTTGAGCTGCCCCAGGTCCAGGTGCTACGCCGCATTGGCGACACAGACCGGATAAAGGCGTTGGTGGACAAGCGTATAGAGGAACGTTCTGGCGAGGGCGAAAAGATGAAAGCCGTCGTCATCGGTGCCGGCTACATCGGCCTCGAAATGGCGGAAAACTTGGCCCACCGCGGAGTCCAAGTAGCCGTGGTGGAGGCTGCCGACCACATCCTTCCGCCGGTGGATCATGAGATCGCGCTGCCGGTGATGAACCATCTGCGCTCCCGGGGCATCGCCATCCATCTGTCGGCGGCGGCCGCGGCGATCGTCCCTAAGGGTGAAGAGCAGGTCACTGTTGAGCTGAAGAACCACGTGAACTTGGATGCCGACCTCGTCATCATGTCCGTCGGTGTTCGTCCCGTGACGGACCTGGCGGTTGGTGCGGGACTGGAACTGGGCCCGCACGGCGGTATCAAGGTTGATAAGAACATGCGCACCTCGGACCCCAGCATTTGGGCTGCTGGCGACGTCGTCGAAACTGAACACCCTGTCCTACCGGGGACGTACCTGACGCCGCTTGCGGGACCGGCGAACCGACAGGGGCGTGTGGCTGCGGACAATATTTGCGGGCGCGACTCTGTTTATGAGTCGACGCAGGGGACC
The DNA here is from genome assembly GCA_964344825.1 of uncultured Actinomyces sp. GTDB lineage: Bacteria > Actinomycetota > Actinomycetes > Actinomycetales > Actinomycetaceae > Scrofimicrobium. The sequence goes on along the minus strand of CAYFOT010000058.1, from coordinate 7,340 downwards.
TCGATCGTCAAGATTTTCGACATGGTTGTGGGCGGGACTGGCGCGACGGAGCGGCAGTTGACGGCGGCGGGTATCCCGTACCGGGCTGTGCACGTCCACCCCTCCGGGCATGCCGGCTACTATCCGGGTACTGCGATGATGAACATCAAGACGCTTTTCGACCCTGATACCGGGCGGATATATGGTGCGCAGGTCTCCGGCTACGACGGTGTGGATAAGCGTTTGGATACCCTTGCGATGGCCGTGCGGCAGCGGATGACGGTCTTCGATTTGGAAGACGCAGAGTTGGCGTACGCGCCACCGTTCGGGTCGGCGAAGGACCCGGTCAACATGGTGGGCTTCGTCGGGGCGAATACGATCCGCGGCGACCTTACACTTTGGTATCCGAATCAGTTCCCCGAAATCGCGGAAGACGCGATGATCGTGGACGTGCGTACCCCAGAGGAATACGACCTGTGGCACATACCGGGCGCCATCAACGCTCCGATCGCACAGTTCCGGGAGAAGATCAAGGATTGGGACCGCGACAAGCACGTCCTGCTTTACTGTGCAGTTGGTTTCCGTTCTTACCTTGCGTACCGGATCTTGGTGCAGCGTGGGTTCACGAATGTGCAGACCCTGTCCGGTGGCTCCAACACATTCCGCGCGTTCTTCGACATCGACAACATCGGTGCGGCTCCCCAGCAGGCGGAGATCACCTACTCCACCGCTGATTTGTCTACGGCTCCGGGTGAGCCTTCGAAGGAGATTGAGCTGGACTGCACGGGCCTTGCCTGCCCCGGCCCGATCATGAAGCTCTCCAAGACCATGGAGGGGTTGAACCCGGGCGACGTTGTGGAAGTCACGGTGTCCGATCCGGGCTTCGCGCAGGATGGTCCGGCGTGGGCAAAGGCGCACGGGAATGCGGTTCTGAGCCTTGTTCCCAAGGGTGCGGGCTACGTGATGAAGGTGCGCGCTGGCGGTAAGAAGGACACGGCAGACATGCCGATCGGCGCAGATCCAAGGGAAGGCATGTCCTTCGTCCTGTTCAGCGGGGACATGGATAAGGTTCTGGCGGCGTTCATCATCGCGAACGGCGCGCTGGCAATGGGCAAGCCTGTCCGCATGTTCTTCACCTTCTGGGCTTTGAACGCGCTGCGCAGGTCGAACCCGCCGAAGGCAGACCGCAAGCCTCTGGACAAGATGTTCAAGATGATGATGCCGTCTGGGCCGGACGACTTGAAGCTCTCCCAGATGAACATGGGTGGCGCGGGGACCGCGATGATCAAGAAGGTCATGAAGGATCACGATGTGCAGTCGATTCCGGAGCTGATCAAGTCTGCGATGGATTCTGGCGCGGAAATCACCGCCTGCACCATGACGATGGACCTACTGGGCATCACGCCAGAGGACCTCATCGACGGCGTTACCTACGGCGGCGTCGCGTCCTTCATCGCCGCCAGCGACAAGAGCGCAAGCACGCTGTTCATTTAGGCGAAGAGGCCGACGTTCGCAGCGTCGTCCTTATGGGGCGAGGGCGTTGTCGGCTGGTCGCCACGTCCGGTGTGGGCGTGGCGACCGCCTGTGAGGACTCGCCCACACTTTCGCGGGCGCTTTGACCCATTTCGCGGGCGATCGTTAGACTTACTTCGTTGTGTGGTGTGCGTGGTGGACAAATCCCACTCGTCCCCCGCGCCTGACCGCCGGATTATCCGGTCTTATGTCTGTTCCACGCGACGACGACTTTTGTAGAGAGCCCGGTCCACCGGCTTCCCGCTGACGTAACGGATCAGGCTCACACGAACAAGAATTGAAGGCTAAAAAGGTGCGCACCTACTCACCGAAACCAGGGGATGCGGACAAGAAGTGGTACGTCATCGACGCTAACGATGCCGTCCTCGGACGTCTCTCCGCACAGGTTGCCTCTATTTTGCGGGGCAAGCACAAGCCGACGTTCGCCCCTAACGCAGACATGGGCGACTACGTCATTGTGATCAACGCTGACAAGGTTGTTTTGACCGGCAAGAAGCTGGATCAGAAAATGGCTTACAGCCACTCCGGACACCCGGGCGGCTTGAAGTCGACTTCGTACCGGTCCCTGATGCAGAACAACCCGGAGCGTGCAGTGGAGCGTGCCGTGCGCGGCATGATTCCTCACACGTCTCTGGGTCGCCAGCAGATGAAGAAGCTGTACGTGTACGCGGGTCCTGACCACCCACATGCAGCACAGAAGCCAACCCCGTATGAGCTGAAGCAGGTCGCGCAGTAGCGCGGGCCGCCTCACGGATTTTTAGGAGAACCGTGGCTGAGACCACCGAAGTCTTGGAGCTGGAAGAGGAAGTTGTTCCTAGCTCCTACACATCAGAAACTGAGAGCGCTGCACCGGGTGCAGGCTCATCGATCACGGCACCGGGCGCTGGCCTGGGTCGTCGCAAGGAGGCTGTCGCCCGCGTCCGCCTCGTTCCAGGTACGGGTCAGTGGACGCTCAATGGCCGCACCCTGGAGAACTACTTCCCGAACAAGCTGCACCAGCAGCTGGTGAACGCTCCGTTCGCCCTGTTGGACCTTGAGGGACGTTTCGACGTCATCGCGCTCATTCACGGTGGTGGCCCTTCCGGCCAGGCCGGTGCGCTGCGCTTGGGTATTGCCCGCGCGCTGAATGAGATCGACCGCGAAGCGAATCGTCCGGCACTGAAGAAGGCTGGCTTCCTGACCCGCGACGCACGCGCCGTGGAACGCAAGAAGGCTGGTCTGAAGAAGGCGCGTAAGGCACCTCAGTACTCCAAGCGTTAAGCAGCTCCTTTCGGAAACGGTGTCCAAAGTCCCCTCTGCCTGGCGTAGGGGGGATTTTGCTTTCTGTTGGTTTGAGGTATGCACATGTTATGCAGCTAGTCTGTAAAAATAGGTAACCAGACACGTCCCACGTATCTGTCGGATGCGGTCTTTATACTTGGGGATCTAAGGGGAAGTTTTCCCGCGACTTGTAGGTCGAACGAAGAGAGATAACGATGGCCAGACTGTTCGGTACCGACGGTGTACGTGGTTTAGCAAACAGGGATATCACCGCTGAGTTGGCGTTGGCGCTGGGAGAGGCTGCGGCGCGCAGGATCGGCGGGACCGACAAGAATGAGAAGCTCGGCAGACGCCCTCGTGCCATCATCGGGCGTGACACCCGTATTTCTGGTGAGTTTCTTGACCACGCGTTGGCCGCTGGCCTGGCCGCCGCGGGAATGGATGTTGTCCGCGTTGGTGTTGTTCCGACGCCCGCGGTCGCACACATAACGGCCTCGAACAGCGACATTGACTTGGGCGTCATGATCTCTGCGTCCCACAACCCAATGCCGGACAACGGGATTAAGTTCTTTGCGCGCGGTGGCTACAAGCTTGAGGATTCGATTGAGGACGAAATGGAAGCGTTACTCGATCAGCCTTGGGAACGCCCCATTGGCGCGGAGGTCGGCGAAGTCTGGTATGACGACGACCTCGCAGAAAAGAGCTACGTGGACCACCTTGTGGCTGCGTGTGGTACGGACCTGAGCGGACTGCGCATAGCGGTGGACTGTGCGAACGGTGCGGCTTCCGTATTCGGGCCGGAAGCGCTGCGTCGCAGTGGCGCTGACGTAGTCGTAATCAACGCATCGCCAGACGGACGAAACATTAACGACAACTGTGGGTCAACGCATCCGGAGCAGCTCCAGGCGGCGACCGTCGCATCCCGCGCAGACTTTGGCGTCGCGTTCGACGGAGATGCGGACCGCTGCTTGGCGGTGGATGGGTCCGGGAAGTTGGTGGACGGGGACAAGATCATGGGGTCCCTCGCTCGACAGATGCGTGACGAAGGTAAGTTGGCTGAGGACACGCTGGTGGTAACGGTGATGTCGAACCTCGGTCTGGTGCACGCCATGGAATCCCAAGGGATCAAGGTTGTGCGAAGCGCTGTCGGTGACCGGTACGTGCTGGAAGAAATGCGGGCTGGCGGATACTCCCTGGGTGGGGAGCAGTCGGGACACGTCATAGCCTCCGAATACGCGACCACCGGTGACGGTGTTCTGACCTCGATGCTGATTGCGCGCATGGTGAAGAAGTCGAAGAGGTCGCTGGCTGAGTTGGTCTCCGATATTCCCCGTCTGCCGCAAACGTTGGTCAACGTGCGGGGCGTGGATCGCCACGGCTTGGATCACCCAGCCGTGATGGAGTCGGTGGAGTTCGTTGAGCACCTGTTGGGCGAAAACGGCCGTGTGCTGTTGCGCCCATCGGGCACGGAGCCTCTGGTGCGCGTGATGGTTGAGGCGCCCACGCAGCTGCAGGCTGACGGGTTGGCGGAGCTCCTTGGGGACTCCGTGAAGCGGCACCTGTCCCTATAGGCGGCATAGGTCCCTATCACTGGGAGCGCCTAAATTTTGCGCAGGTAAATGTCCTGAATGCTGTGGTCCGCTGACTTGCGCAGCACCATCGTTGCACGTGGACGCGTCGGCTGAATGTTCTCCAGCAGATTTGGCATGTTGATGTGCTCCCAGAGCAGCGTGGCTGTCTGAACCGCCTCCTCATCGGACAATCCCGCATAGTTCCGGAAGTACGACTCCGGGTTGGAGAACGCAGTTTTGCGTAGAGACAGGAAACGCTCCACGTACCAACGTTCAATATCGACAGGGTCCGCATCCACGTACAGGCGGAAATCAAAGTAGTCCGTCAGAGCGACACCCGGCGTGTGCGGGCCTGTGCGCGCAGGTTGCAGCACGTTCAGCCCCTCGACAATCAAAATATCCGGGTGATCCACCGTGACTACTTCGCCGGGGACTATGTCATAGGTCGTGTGTGAGTACACCGGCGCGGACACATTGGGTTCCCCCGCTTTTATCCGCGCAATGAAGTCGATCAGTGACGTGCGGTCGTAGGATTCCGGGAAACCCTTCCGTGACATCAACCCGCGCCGCTTCAGCTCCGCATTCGGATAGAGGAACCCATCCGTGGTGATCAGGTCAACGCGGGGGGTCCTCTTCCACCGCGAAAGCAATAGCCGCAAGAGGCGCGCCGTCGTGGATTTCCCAACCGCAACCGACCCCGCAACACCAATCACGAACGGGGTGGGCCGGTGGTACTGCTCCTGCAGGAACGACCGGCTTGAGGCGCCCGTCCGCCAGTTCCCGTCCACATATATCTGGAGCAACGCGGACAGCGGCCGATAGATCGCGTCCACCTCCCACAGGTCGATCGGGTCGCCCAGCGAGGCAATGGCAGCCACGTCGGCGTCCTTCAGCGGCAGTGGGGTTTGCGTTGCCAGCCGAGACCACTCTTCACGCGTAAAATGCTTGAACGGACTTGGGTGAGCAGGCGTCACGTCGACTTGGATCACGCCTCCGATTATGCCCTAACCACCCGCATCTATAGCCGGATTGCTTACGCTGAGGGGAACGAGGGCGCCCCGAAGGAGAACCATGGAAACCATCGATCCGCAGTTCGTTGCGCGGCACCTGCGCGCGCCGGGGCCAACTGACAACAAATACACGCGTGGCGCAGTCCTCCTTGCGACCGGTTCGCCGACGTATCCGGGGGCGGCGGTCCTAGGGGTCATGGGTACTCTGCGCGCCGGCGCGGGCATCGTGAGATACCTGGGGGCGGAACGCCCGGAAAACCTAGTCCTGGCCGCAGCTCCCGAAGTTGTCATCGGTGCCGGCTCTTTCAACGTCGCGGTCGTGGGTAGCGGGTATGACTTCTCGATGGCCTCGACGATCGACACAGTCGCGCGTAAGTGCGAGGACGAAGGGCTGCCCCTGGTCGCCGACGCCGGCTCCCTCGCCGGGGTCCGCGGCTGGGCACGCACGAACCCACTGGTCATCGCGACTCCGCACGCCGGGGAAGCCACGAAAATGCTCCAACAGTACGCGCCCGAAATGGGAGTTACGCGCGATCAGGTCGAGGGCGATGTGGCCGAGTATGCAGCGCTGTTGGCCGAGCTAACCGGCGCCCTCGTCGTCCTAAAAGCCGCCCAAACTGCCGTCGCGACTCCCGACGGTGGCCAGTGGCAGTTCACGGCCAGTGGCGCGTGGGGCGGGACTGCGGGGGCCGGAGACGTCCTCGCCGGAATAATAGGTGCGCTGGTGGCAGGGGGTGTGGCCCAGTCAACCGAGCCTCCTAGCACACACTCCATCGCAGTCCTGGCGGCTGCCGCCGTAGGATTACATGGGTTGAGTGCGCAGCGCGCATCATCCGTCCTCGGCGCGGATTTTCAGCCCACCGGAATGCCGGGCAAACCGATCTTGGCCAGCGACATAGCAAACGCGCTACCGGCCGCGATCTGTGAACTTCTAGCGGAGGAAAACGCTCCTTGTACTTCCTAATAGCGCTCATCCCAGCGTTCTTATACGGCTCGATGGGCATCGTAATGATGAAGCTGGGAGGTGACAGCAGGCAGCAGACCATGGGGGTGGCGGGCGGTTCTCTCACGTTCGCGATCATCCTCGCGATGTTCCTAGGTGTGGATACTGACCCGACGAAGATGCTGGTTGCGTTTGCCGCAGGTGTTTCCGTTGGTTTGGCGACGTTCTTCCAGCTCCGCGGGTTCCACAAGATCGGCGTCTCGGGTGTCATGCCCATCACGACGGGTGGGCAGCTGTTGGGTATTTCCCTGCTCGGTATTCTCCTGTTCGGGGAGTGGCTTGGCACGTCTGCGCTTCCCGTGGGTCTGGTCGGTTTGGCGATGGTCACGTCTGGCGCGCTCCTCACCTCATGGACGGAGCCCGACGCGACGGGGGACGTGGAGGCGGTGCCGTATGTGCCGGTTGCGATCGAGGACGGACCGGCCCACGCCGCGTCTGCCCGAGGTGCGTCTGCCCACGCCGCGTCTGCCCGAGGTGCGCCTGCCCAGACCGCGGGTCCCAGGATTTCCAAGGACCAGCGGATCTCCGGCGTCGTCGACACCCTGATCTCCACCGCTTTCTACATCGCGTTCCCCATCATCATCCGCTGGTGGGACGTGGATCCGCTGCGCTCCTTCCTGCCGCAATCCATCGGCTTGCTCCTAGCGGGCTTCATCGCGACGTTCCCGATCTTCACCAAAGCACTTGGCGCCAAAGACACCCGCTGGTCGAAGTACTCCCTTTACGCATTCATTCCGGGGATGATGTGGGCTGCAGGAGCCGTGATCATGCAGTTCTCCCAGATCAAGGTCGGCGTCGCTGTCGGCTTCTCCTTCTCCCAGCTCTCCATCATCATCGCTACCTTCGGCGGCATTTTGATTCTGGGGGAGACAAGGACGAAGAAGGAGATGCGCCTGGTAGCCATCGGTGTCGCGCTGCTGGTCATCGGGGCCCTGGTGCTTGGATACGCCAAGACGTTGGACGTACCTGTTTAGTCCGCCCTCG
>CAYFOT010000057.1:0-8685 GCA_964344825.1 uncultured Actinomyces sp. | reverse complement strand
GAAATCACCAGTCCGCGACCGTACTTCGCATCCCGGGCCGCCGCCAACTTCGACGTCATCCCGAAGATCTCAATGAATCCGCGCGCGTGCGACTGGTCGTACGTATCGCCAGTCTCATACGTCGCAAGGTTGAAGTCGTAGAGCGACGTGTCGGACCTGCGCCCCGTCACCGTGGCGCGACCGCCGTGCAGCGTCATCCGGATGTCCCCGGAAACGTACTGCTGAGTGTCGTCGATAAACGCATCCAGGGAGTTCTTCAGCGGACTGAACCACTGCCCGTCGTAAACCAGTTCTGACCAGCGCTCATCGACACGCTTCTTGAACCGAGCCTGCTCCCGCTCAATCGTCACGTTCTCCAGTTCCTTGTGGGCGGTGATCAGGGCGATCGCACCGGGGGCCTCGTAAATTTCCCGAGACTTAATCCCCACCAACCTGTCCTCCACAATGTCGATCCGCCCGATCCCCTGGGCGCCCGCGCGCCGGTTCATCTCTTGGATCGCCTGCAGCGGCGTAACGGGACGGCCGTCAATGGCAACGGGAACGCCCTTGTCAAACGTAATTACGACCTCGTCCGGAAGCGGCGGATACGTCGGGTCGTCCGTGTAGCTGTACACGTCCTTGGTCGGTGCGTTCCAGATGTCCTCAAGGAAGCCCGTCTCAATCGCGCGGCCCCACACGTTCTGGTCGATGGAGAAGGGGTTGTTCTTGGTGGTCTCAATCGGCAGGTCATGCTTGACCGCGTAGTCGATCGCAACGTCGCGGGTCAGCGCCAAGTCGCGCACAGGAGCCAGGCACGTGAGGTCGGGCCCGACGGAGGTGATCGCGACCTCGAACCGGACCTGGTCGTTACCCTTTCCGGTGCAGCCGTGGGCGACGGTGTGCGCGTCGAACTCCCGAGCCGCCTTCACAAGGTGCTTGGAGATCAGCGGCCTGGAAATGGCGGAGACCAGCGGATACTCCCCCATGTAGAGGGCGTTGGCCTTGAGCGCCGGCATGCAGTATTCGTCAGCGAACTCGTCTTTCGCGTCGGCAACGTAGGCTTCGACGGCGCCGCAATCCAGGGCTCGCTGGCGGATGACTTCCAGGTCCTCCCCGCCCTGCCCAACGTCGACGGCAACCGCAACGACTTCCGCGCCGGTCTGCTCCCCGATCCAGCCGATCGCCACGGAAGTATCCAAACCTCCCGAATAGGCCAATACGACCCGATCACGCGCCTTGCTCATGTGTGTTCCTTCCGTTGGTTGCCGCGGCCGGTAGCCGTGGGTAGTTTCCGTTCGAGGGCGAGCCTCCGTGAGGCGCCCCCTTTATTCAAGTTCCTGATACCGCGAGTCCCATGAGGAAATCACGCAGTTCACGCGCTCTTTCAGCGCTTTCGCAGATGACTAGGATCGTGTCGTCGCCGGCGATGGTTCCAAGCACGCCCACTAGGCGGGAGGAGTCCACCGCAGTCCCCAAGAGATTCGCTGCTCCCGCCGGGGTTCTGAGTACAAGTTGGTTGGCTGCGGACTGGGCGCTGACCAGCAGGTCTTGGCACCAGCGCGCAAGGCGTGGGTTGCCCTCATCTTCGGGCGCGTTGTGTCGCCCGTTCACGTCGGGGATGGAATAGACGGCGGCGCCAGTGTTGGTTTTGACTTTGACTGCCTGAAGTTCGGCCAAATCTCGCGATAGCGTGGCCTGCGCTGTCTCAAATCCCAGTTCCGCCAGCATCTGCCTCAGTTGTGCTTGGGAGGTGACCGGGCCGCCGGTGATCAGGGCTGCGATGGCGTCGTGACGTGCAGTCTTCGTGTCCAACACATGTTCCACGGCGCACCTCCTTCACGACCACCGCAACTTGAAATCCCTGAATAATCATACATACCCATGAATAAGTTGCATGTCTCGCGTCCAGAAATGGAACGTGAGTCGTGGCACTACGTGGACCGCCGCGTATGGCGAGGGGACGCAACCTAACAACGTTGCGTCCCCTTCTCGCCGGATCGTCAGGCAGTACGGACTGTTGCCTTCAACTTTTTCTCCACGTCACCGATTATGCGGTTGCGGATTTGCCCGACTTCCTCAGCGCTCAGTGTCCGGTCAGGAGCCCTTAGGGTCAAGGAGTACGCCAGTGACCGCGCGCCTTCCTTGATCTGTGCACCGCTGTAGATGTCGAACAGCACCAGTGACTCCAGCAAACCGCCTGCGGCACGCCGGATCACTGTTTCCACTTCCCGAGCAGAAATGTAGTCGTCAACCACGATCGCCAGATCTTCCTTCACGGGCGGATAGGTTGAAACGGGTTTGACTTGCAGGAAGCCCGGCTTCACGACCGCTGCCACGACATCCAGGTTGAGTTCAAATGCGGCAGAGCGGGCCGGCAGCCCGTATTCCTCCACCACCTTCGGATGCAGTTCGCCAGCACGTCCCACGACCTTGAACCCGCGGCCCGTGCGCACGAACAGGTTTGCGCAGCGTCCCGGGTGGAAAGGAGCGACGTCTTCTGGCGTTTCCGCGCTGGCGGGAACCGGCGCGCCGCGAAGCTTCTGTGTGCCTTCGGGAACCCAGGCACGTGAGGTCTCAACATTCACGCCAACTGAGGCTGCGACTGAACGCGCGGCCTCCAAGGCATCGGCCCAGCCCCACGGAGAACTGGCGGAATCCCCTTCGAGCATCTGCGCGCCCGACTGACGCGCAAACTGACCACCTACGACGCCTGCAACATGCCATGGCTGGGATGGAACGCCCGCTAGGAGGATGGCCAGTTCCTCTTCCGAGGGACGCCTGTCCACACCCAAGATCTCAGATGGAACGGTTCCCTCAGGAACCGCGACCTGCCCGACCTCAAACAATGCCAGCGGAATGACGCCGCGCGATGCGTTTCGCTCTGCGACCTCCAGCAAGGTATCCAGCAGCGAGGTACGCAGCAGCGGTGCGTCTTCCGCAAGCGGGTTCCGCAAGCGTACAGCGTTCCGGCGCGCGTCACCCTGTGGGATCTGTTGCCTGTCGTGAGCGTTGCCCATGAATGGGTACGCTTTGACTTCCACTAGGCCGGACGTGGCCAATACTTGCGCGGCTTGACGCCGCAACTTGTTCAGCGGAGACAACCCCATGGAACCGGGGCCCACTGCGACGCGTGTAGGAATCTTGTCGTACCCGTCCAGCCGCGCGATTTCCTCTACGAGGTGCGCCGGCCCCACCAGGTCCGGACGCCAGGTCGGCGGTGTGACTATCAGGTCCGCGCCCTGTTCTTCGACACGGCAGCCGATCTCTTCGAGGTACCGCACGACGTCTGCGGGCGCGTAGTCCACGCCGGTGAGGCGGCGCGGTTCGGAGACGCTCATTCTTACGGGCGAGGGCGTCTTCGTCTGAGCGAGGTCGATACCGACCTCAGAGATCTGTCCGCCGCCGTATTCCGCCAGGAGCTGGGCGACGCGCGCAGCGGCGACCGGCGCCAGCTGTGGGTCGACGCCACGCTCAAACCTCTTCGAGGACTCCGTCACCAACCGGTGTCTGCGAGACGTGCGCGCGATCGAGATGTTGTCGAAGTGCGCGGCCTCAATGACCACGTCGGTCGTGTCGTCCTCAACCTCAGAGTTGAGGCCACCCATGACGCCTGCTAAGCCGACGATGCGCGATGCGGGTCCGTCTGGAGAGTCGGTGATCACGATGTCTTCGGCGTCCAGCTTGCGCTCAACGCCGTCCAGCGTGGTGAACAGCTCCCCGTCGTGGGCCCTGCGGACCACGAATGGTTCTGCAACTGCGCGGATGTCGTAGGCGTGCAACGGCTGCCCCAGATCGAGCATCACGTAGTTCGTAACGTCGATCGATAGACCGAGGGATCGCATCCCTGCCTGTTCCAAGCGCCGCACCATCCAGGAAGGTGTTTTTGCGTTCGGGTCTATCCCCCGTACAACAAGCGTGACGAACCGGTCGGCCGCTGCACGCCCTTCGCGCTCAGATTCCTCATCTATGACGACTTCGAATGTGTCATCGTCTGCGTCCACCTCATCCGGCGCACGCAGCGTCGCACCCAGATCACCTGCGACGCCCGGATCCTGGAACTGCGCGCCTGTGGAGTGCGCGTATTCGCGAGCCAAACCGCGCATCGCGAAACAGTATCCGCGGTCCGGGGTAACGTTCACTTCCAGGACTTCTTCACCGAGGTCCAGAATCGGGATCATGTTGGTTCCCGGCTCCGGAAGAGTGTCTACCGGCACGGTCTTCCCGAGGACGATGATGCCGTCGTGGTCATCCCCCATCCCCAGTTCCCGTTCTGAACAGATCATTCCGTCGGAGACGTGCCCGTATGTTTTGCGGGCAGAGATCGGGAAGGGACCGGGCAGAACTGCACCCGGCAGGACCACGACAACGGTGTCCCCAACCTCAAAGTTGTGAGCACCGCAGACGATGCCGCGGGACGCAACTTCAAAGGGTTCCGCGCCCGTTCCTGGGGCGTCGTTGTATTCGCCAACATCCACACGGCAGTACCTGATGTCTTTGCCGTTGGACTGGGTTTTCGTTTCCACCGTCAAAACCTTGCCAGCAACCAGGGGCCCGGTGACAGCGGCGGGGAAGATCTCTTCCTCTTCAATTCCGACCTTGACCAGCGCAGCAGCGATGTCTTCCACCGTGGCGTCCGCTGGTACATCCACGTGGTCGGCCAGCCATGACTTAGTAACGAATGGCATCTCAGTTACCCTTTCCAAACAGTCCGAACTGGCGGGAGAACCTTAGGTCCCCCTCCACGATGTCGTGCATGTCGGCAATCCCGTGCTGCAGCATCAAAGTTCGCTCCAGCCCCATACCGAACGCGAACCCGGAGTATTCTTCGGGGTCCAAGCCGACAGCACGCAGGACGTTGGGGTTGACCATTCCGCAGCCACCCCATTCGATCCAGCCGGGGCCACCCTTCTTCTGCGGGAACCAGAAGTCCATTTCCGCACTGGGCTCCGTGAACGGGAAGAAGGACGGGCGCAGCCGCGTCTTCGCTTCATCCCCAAACATGGCCCGCGCAAAGTGATCCAGCGTCCCCTTCAGGTCCGCCATCGTGAGGTTCTTGTCTATCGCAAGCCCCTCAACCTGGTGGAACACGGGCGTGTGAGTGGCGTCGAGGGCGTCCGAACGGAACACCTTCCCGGGCGCCGCAATGTAGATGGGCGCTCCCTGCTCCAGCATCGCGCGCGCCTGCACCGGAGACGTGTGGGTCCGCAGAACCAGTGACCCGTCTTCCTCCGACTGTCCACCAACCGTCGTCCCGTCCACGTAGAACGTGTCCTGCATCTGGCGGGCTGGATGATCCGCATCAAAGTTCAGTGAGTCAAAGTTGAACCACTCATGTTCAACTTCGGGCCCCTGCACGATGCTCCATCCCAGCGACAGGAAGAAGTCCTCAATCTGCTCCGTCAGCAGATCAAGCGGGTGGCGAGCCCCAACCGGCGTACGCGAGGTGGGCAAAGTCACGTCAACGCCCTCGCTCCTCAACACCTGCGCCAACGCCTCCGCGTCCACCACCTCTTTGCGCCTGTCGAACGCGGCCTGCACGGCCTTCCGCGCGCCACCGAGGTTCTTCCCCGCGACCGCCCGTTCCTTCGGCTCAATCTTCCCGATCATGCGGTTTGAGAGAACGAGGGCGGATTTGTCCCCGAACACCTCAATCTTCACATCACGCAGCTCAGAGGGCGACGCGGCTTCATCAATGAGCGCGCACGCCTGAGCGACCCAGGTGTCGATCGCGGCCGAGTCACGCGGATCCAGTTCAATCGCATTTAGAGCGTTGCCAGAGGTTGGCATGAACTTCCCTTCGTAGGTTCGTTGCGGGCTACCACTTTCGAGGGCGGCAGACCAGTGCTTTTTACCGTGGTCCACTCTATCCCTGCCCTCCGACAGAATCGCTTCTCGGTTCTACTAGTGAGCAATTCCGCCCTCGACAACTGAATGATGGTGCGCCGGGGATGCCGTCAAGAGCATGCGCGACAACGCGGTTGAGCTCTTCGTCGCGACCGAAGTGTTGCCTTCTACGTCACGAGCAACACGCCACCCACCACGAACGACGCTCAACAGAACGAGGGCGAGGGCTGATTATGTCGGAGCCCCGTGCCAAGATTGATACCAAGGGGGTAGATGATGGTTTCTGAATCTAAGCCGAAGCGGGTGCGGGTGGGGCATCTGAGGCAGAAGAAGGCTGCTGGTAAGCCGATAACGATGTTGACGGCGTATGACGCGTTGACGGCGCCGATTTTTGAGGCGGCGGGGGTGGACTCGCTATTAGTTGGGGACTCCCTGGCAAACGTCTTGCTGGGATATGAGACAACGATCCCGGTCTCACTGGATGACATGGTCGCGGCCACGGGTGCGGTAGCGCGGTCCGTGTCTCGGCCTCTGGTGGTTGCGGACCTTCCGTTTGGCAGCTATGAGGGATCGCCGGAGCAGGCTTATGAATCCGCGGTGAGGCTGATGAAGGCCGGTGCTCATGCGGTGAAGCTTGAGGGTGGCACGCCAAGGGTGGCGGCAGTAAAAATGCTTGTGGAAGGTGGCATCCCGGTTATGGGGCACCTGGGCTACACGCCGCAGTCGGAGCATGCTTTGAGTGGGCCGCGGCTTCAGGGGCGTGGCGACCAGGGTGAGCAGCTTTGGGCTGATGCACTGGCGTTGGAGGCTGCGGGCGCATTCGCGGTGGTACTTGAAATGGTGCCCGCCCCATTGGCAAAGAGCGTGACGCGGGCACTGAAGATCCCGACAATCGGCATTGGTGCGGGCCCCTCATGTGACGGGCAGGTGCTGGTGTGGTCGGATATGGCGGGGATGACGGATTGGTCGCCCTCGTTCGCTAGGCGCTTCGCGGAGCTCGGCCGGGCACTACAGCAGGCGGCAACGGAGTATGTTGAAGCAGTGGAGACTGGCGCGTTCCCGGCACCCGGCAACTTCCGGGTGGAGTGACCGTTACTGGTCACCGAACGGGGTCGATGCCTCAGGGAAAGCCACGAAAGGGTGGAGTGGAAAGAGTTATGAGTGCGGGATCGGGCGCGGGGCGCGCGCCGCTTGGCAATTTGAAGCGGGGAAAAGTTTCAGCCATGCTGCCGGTTGCGGCCACCATTGAGAAGCCGGAATACATGTTCCACGATGGTCCGGAAGTCGTGACTACTTCCGACATCAAGTCTGCGGAAACAGTTGAGAAGATTCGGGCGGCCGGAAAGATAGCCGCGCAGGCATTGGAGCTGGCGGGTTCCATGGTCAAACCTGGGGTGACCACCGACGCGATAGATCGGGCCGTCCACAACTTCATCGTTGACGCGGGTGCCTACCCTTCGACTCTGGGTTACATGGGGTTCCCGAAGGCATGCTGCACGTCCATCAATGAGGTCATCTGCCACGGGATTCCCGACGACCGTCCACTGGAAGACGGCGACATCGTGAACATCGACATCACCGCTTACAAGGACGGTGTCCATGGCGACACGTGCGCGATGTTCGGGGCAGGGAACGTCGACGCGGAGAGCCTCCTGCTGATGGAGCGCACCCATGAAGCGATGATGCGTGGCATCAAAGCCATCAAACCGGGACGGCCATTTAACGTAATCGGGCGTGTGATCAGCGCATACGCGAAGCGTTTCAACTACGGGGTGGTGCGCGACTACACGGGACACGGCGTTGGGGAGGCGTTCCATTCGGGCTTGATTGTCCCCCATTACGACGCTGCACCGCAGTACTCGGAACCGATGGAAGTTGGGATGGTCTTTACGGTCGAGCCGATGCTGACGCTTGGGACCGTGGAATGGGAGCAGTGGGATGACGGCTGGACCGTCCTAACTAAGGACAAAGGCCGAACAGCACAGTATGAGCACACTATTGTTGTAACTGAGGATGGGGCACAAATCCTGACTCTCCCGTGATGGGACTGCGCGACGCACGTGGGCGGGGCGGCACGGATGGCCCGGATGATTTAGAGAGGTCCGAAAAGATGACAAGAGTTGGCGTAGGGATCGACATCGGTGGTTCGGGAGTCAAGGGCGCGTTGGTCGACTTGGACTTGGGGGAATTCATCGGCCCCAGAATCCGCTACGACACCCCAAAGGAATCAACCCCACAGGCAGTCGCGGAGCTGTGCCGCATGATAATCGATGCGCTTGGCGTGACCCCAGACTTGCCGATCGGAATAACTTTCCCGGCGCCCGTCATCCATGGGGTGATCCCATTCATCGCGAACTTGGACCAGTCGTGGGCGGGAGTCAACGCGACGGAGCTGTTCTCTGAAGCGATTGGAAGGGAAGTCACCGTCTTCAACGATGCGGATGCCGCAGGTGTCGCTGAGTACTACTTCGGCGCCGCAAAGGGTGTGCCCGGAACAGTGATCGTCACGACGCTGGGTACAGGTATTGGCACGGCCCTGATCTATGACGGGATGCTGGTTCCGAACACGGAGCTGGGTCACGTTGAACTAGACGGATACGACGCGGAAACGCGCGCTGCCGCAAGCCAGAGGGTGGCCCAGGAACTCACCTGGCCGGAGTGGACCGCGCGTCTGCAGCGGTACTACTCCCACCTCGACATGCTGTTCTCACCCGACCTCATGGTCGTTGGCGGAGGCGTCTCAAAGAAGCACGAAAAGTTCCTGCCGAACATCAAGCTGAGCTGCCCGATCGTGCCTGCGGCACTGCGCAACACAGCCGGCATCGTTGGCGCCGCGGTGTACGCGGACCAGCAGGCGGCGGC
>CAYFOT010000056.1:0-8917 GCA_964344825.1 uncultured Actinomyces sp. | reverse complement strand
GAGGGCGCAACAGGCGCGGACCAAGCCCCCATCGACACCATCGTCGCGCAAGCCATCGCCGACATCGACCCCACTTGGACCACCGACGTCATCGCCGCCGAACTCATCAGCCAGATCCGTGAGCAGGTCGGCAAGGACCGCGTCATCTTGGCGCTCTCCGGCGGGGTCGACTCCTCCGTCGTCGCCGCCCTCATCCACGAGGCCGTCGGCGACCAACTCACCTGCGTCTTCGTCGACCACGGCCTCCTACGCAAGGGGGAGCGCGAACAGGTGGAGAACGACTTCGCGAAGGCCCTCGGCATTGACCTCGTCACAATCGACGCCTCCGAACAGTTCCTCTCCAAACTCAAGGGCGTCACCGACCCTGAACAGAAACGCAAGATCATCGGCACGGAGTTCATCCGCGTATTTGAGCAGGCCCAGCGCGATTTAGCCGCACAGGCCAAAGGCTCCGACGCGGAAGTGAAGTTCCTGGCCCAAGGCACCATCTACCCCGACGTCATCGAATCCGGTATAGGCGAGGGCGTCTCCAACATCAAGAGCCACCACAACGTCGGCGGCCTCCCCGACGACCTCCAGTTTGAGCTGGTCGAACCGCTGCGCACCCTATTTAAGGACGAAATCCGCGCCCTTGGCAGTGCCATCGGCGTCCCCGAGGCAAGCGTCTCCCGTCAGCCCTTCCCCGGCCCTGGTTTGGGGGTGCGCGTGGTGGGCGCCCTCGACAAAGAGCGCTTGGATATCCTCCGCGAGGCCGACTACATCGTCCGGGAAGAACTCACGAACTCCGGTATGGACGAGGTCGTTTGGCAGTGCCCGGTCGTGCTCCTCGCCGACGTCCACTCCGTTGGAGTCACAGATGAGCAGCGCACTTACGGCCACCCAATCGTACTGCGCCCCGTGTGGACTGAGGATGCGATGACCGCCGACTGGGTCCGCATCCCCTACGACATCATCGCGCGCATCTCCGACCGCATCACGTCTGAGGTCCCGGAGATCAACCGCGTCGTCCTCGACGTCACGCCGAAGCCCCCGGGCACCATCGAGTGGGAGTGAGCCGCTTTGTCGCGTAAGAAGCCGCGGACGTGGCCGCCGGCGGGGGAGCCGTTGCCCTCGCCCGTCATGGACAATCACACGCACCTGCCCACGCATGAGGGGGAGATCCCCCGCGCGGACGGCTACCGCATGCCGCTAAGTGAGCAGCTGGAGCGCGCGAACGAGGTCGGAGTTACCCGCCTCATCACCGTCGGTTGTGAGCTGCCGGACTGGGAACCGACGCTTGCGGTTGCGAGGGCGCACCCCCACGTGCGCGTCGCCCTCGCCATCCACCCGAATGAGGCCGCTTTGCACGCCGGGCACCTTGAGAAGTCCCCTGACGGTTACGAGCACGAAGAACAGGCCCACCATATCCCTCTGGCGGAGGCCTTGGCCGACCTATCTGCGCTGCTGGCCGACCCTTTGGTGGTCGCGGTGGGGGAGACGGGCCTGGACTATTTCCGCACCGCGGGTCCCGGGAGGGAAGCCCAGGAGGAGTCCTTCGCCGCCCACCTTGAGATGGCGGCTGCGCACGGACTCCCAACCCAGATCCATGACCGCGACGCCCACGACGACTGCATCCGCGTGGTGAAGGACGTGGCGCGCGGGGGCCAGCCGATTGTGTTCCATTCGTTCTCCGGTGACCGCACGATGGCGGAGGAGTTGGCAAGCAACGGCTGGTACGCCTCCTTTTCCGGAATGCTGACGTACCCCGCGAATGAGCACCTGCGGGAGGCGCTGCTCGCGATGCCTCGCAATAGGGTCTTGGTGGAGACTGACGCGCCCTACCTCACCCCGGTTCCGCACCGCGGCCAGCCGAACGCGTCGTACTCCATGCCGTACACGGTCCGCGCGATCGCCAAATTGTGGGGGGTCGAGGACGAGGAGGCCTGCGAAACACTCATGCGCAACTCCCAGAACCTATACGGGACCTGGTAGGAACCACGTAGACGAAGCGCACGGTAAGCGCGCCAGACCCAAAGCCAAGGCAAGGCCCCAGAAGGCGGCTGCGCCCAAGGCAACGCCCGCACAAGAAAGCGCACCACCCCGCCCGGATGGTGCGCTTTCTCTATGTCAAGCCCGCAGGCCCCTACCTCACCTGCGGCAGCAGCGCAGCTCCAACTGCGCCCGCATCGGAGTCATTGGGCAGCACGATGAGGCGCTCCCGGAGATTCAGCGACGCTATGAAAGCCGAGTCCGCGGACCACTGGTCGAACACCGCGTTCACCTGCGATATGAGTTCTGGCCCGATCTTGCGCATTCCTCCGCCCAAGACCACGACCTCGGGGTCGTACGTCAGGACCAGCAGCTTCACCGCCTGCGCAATGCCGTCCGCCAGCACGGCGAACACCTCCGACGCCCTCGGGTCCCCCGCGAGGTGCGCCTGCAACAACGCATCCGAAGGGTGCTTGGCCGAGGACTTCCACATCCTGCTCACCGCAGAGCCCGACGCCAGCGTCTCCAGGCACCCCGTCTGCCCGCAGGGGCACTTGGCGCCCGCAGGGTCCACGGGAATATGCCCGATTTCCCCCGAGACCCCCGACGTTCCCCTGTAAATCCGCCCATCCTGAACCAGGCACGCCGCCATTCCGGTCCCGACGTTGAGGTAGGCGACGGAGCCGGTGAGTCCCAGCTCGTGCGCCGCCCCCAGCGCCGCCGCATCGACGTCGTTCGCGACACTCACGGGGATGTCGAGGGCGCTTTCCAACTCATCCTTCAACCTCAGGTCCGTGATCCCCAGGTTCACCGCGTTCTTCACGGTCCCCGTCGCCGGGCTCACGGTCCCGGGGATACCCACGCCCACGGCCACAACATCGCCAGCTCTACCGGAGTCGCCCGGGGCGGCATCAACCAGCTCCTGCACAACGTCCACGGCCGTCCTCACCACGCCCTCGTTCCCAGGCTCACTGGGCTTCACCGCGGTCGCAAGCGTCGTCGCAGAGTCTTGCAGCAGCACACCCAGGGTCTTCGTACCCCCGATGTCCAGGCCGATCGTAAGTTCAGGCAAAGTCGTACTTTTGCTCACTGTATTCGCGGCCTAACCCTTGACCGCCCCGGACACCAGACCGGAGGTCATGCGCCCCTGAACGAACATGAAGAAGATGATCACGGGGACGGCAACTAGGGTGGAGGCGGCCATGACTTCGCCCCAGTCGATCGCCCTCGACGCGGACTGCTGGACGAAACTGCGCAGCCAAAGTGGCAGCGTCTGCTTGTCCGGATCCTGCATGATGACGAGGGCGACTGTGAACTCATTCCACGCCTGCAAGAACGCATACACGCCTGATGCGACCAGGCCGGGCGCCAGCAGCGGGAACGTGATCCGCAGGAACGCCTGCGTCCTTGTTAGCCCATCCACCATGGCCGCCTCTTCAAGATCGGCGGGGATTCCGGTAACGAACCCGCGCAGCATCCAGATCGTGAAGGGCACGACGGCCGCGATGTAGATGATCGACAGACCGATAACGGAGTTCAGCAGTCCCAGCGTCCCCATCAAACGGTACTGTGCAATGAAGAGTCCTTCCGCCGGGAGCATCTGGATCAGCAGGACGGCCAGGACGAAGGATTTCCGCCCTCGAAACCTAAACCGGCTGATGGCAAGGGCCGCCAGGAACGCGAAGACTAGGCAGACCACGACCGTAACGAACGCGACCGTAACGCTGATTCCCAGTGCGGTCACGAACGTGCCACGGGAGAAGACGGACGCGAAGTTCTTCAGGGAGCCGCCGATGGGGAACCAGGTGGGGGTCGTTTTTTCGAGGACGACGCTGGGGAGCATCGCGGAGTTGATCATCCAGTAGACGGGGAACGCCCATACCAGCGCCACGAAGACGCCGAGGATACTGAGGAGGACCTTGCCGACTTTGATGCCGTTGCCGCTCCGTTCGGATTTGTTTTTCGAGGGCGCTTTTGCGCCGGTTGAGATTGCTGCAGAAGACATCAGATTTCCTCCTCTTTCATGAGGCTGCGGACGTATCCCCATGAGAGGACAACGGTGAGGAGCAGGACGAAGATTGAGACGGCGGAGGCCATGGCGTAGTTGCCGCTGCCAACACCCAGTTGGTAGATGTAGGTGCCCAGAAGGTTGGTTTCAGAAGCGATGGACCCCTGGTCCTGGAGCATGCGGATCTGCGTGAAAACCCTCAGGTCCCAGATGATTTGCAGGAGGAACACGATGCCTAGGACCGGCTTAATCATCGGCATGATGATGAGGCGCAGCTGCTGGGCGGGGGAGGCGCCGTCCATGGAGGCGGCTTCAAGGACCTCGTCCGGGACCTGCGTGAGGCCCGCGTAGATGGAGAACGCGACGAACGGCACGGACATCCACACCACGATGATGACTGCGACCAAGTAGAAGGTGAGCGGGTGAGCCAGCCAGTTGTGGCCGGTCATGTTGATTCCCAGGTTGGTGAGGACGTGGTTGACCAGGCCTCTGCGCCAGTCAAACAGCCAGGACCAGATGGTCATTGCGGCAACGACAGGCATGGCCCATGCCAGCAGCAGTGCGATCTGCAAAGCGATGCGGACGCCATTGTGGACTGCCTTCATGAGCAGCGCCATGAGGAGGCCGATGGCCATCGTGGACACGGCTGCGACGAAGCAGAACGCTATAGATCGGAAGACGACCTTCCACATGTAGGAGTCTGAGAAGAGCGTGATGTAGTTGTCGAACCACACCCATTCAGGGGCGGCAGTTCCGAACTGTTGTGCCAGCCCAAACTTCTGCATGGAGGTTATGAGCTGCCAGATCAGGGGGTAACCCAGGGCTAGGAGCACTATGAGTATGGCGGGGAGAATAAGAATGTAGGGGGTCCAAGAGAAACGCCGTTTCACTTGGATACTGTTTGATGCTTTGGGCGCTGGCTCCGGGGCTACGTTGCCGGAGACGCTCACCTCTATTGCTTCGGATGACATGGGTACCTCAAGATGTGCTGAAGGTGGGGCGGGTGTGGATTTGGTGTTCTAGGGGCTTGGAAAACCTTGGTTTGGGTATAGGAAAGGGGGGAGGTGGTGGGCACCTCCCCCCTTCCTCTGGAACTTAGCGGCTATTAGCCGTTCAGCAGGGCATCCAGAGCGGTGTTGTACTCTGCGCCCAGGGCCTTCAGATCGGCTGCGTCACGGATCTTAGCGAAGAACTCTTCCATCAGACCAGCCTGCTCAATCGCAGCCCAACCGGGGGCAGCGGGGGTGAGCTTGGAGTTAGAAGCGGACTCAATGAGTGCCTTGGCGAACATGTCGTCACCCAGGGAATCAACGTACTTCTGGTTCGCCGGTCCAAGACCGTTTGCACCCAGCATCTTCTGGTAGTCCTCAGAGAAGATCAGGCGCATAACTTCCTTTGCGCCGTCAGGGTTCTGGGTCTTGGCGGAGATACCGATGTTGGATCCACCCGCGAATACCGGGGCGGGCTTGCCATCGTTGCCGGGTAGTGCGAAGACGCCGAACACGTCGTCGTTCCATTCGCGGACCATGTCGCCCTTGTCGTTCTCAACGAGGTCGCCAATGGACCAGTGGGCCCAGCCCGGCGCCATGATGGTTGCGGCAGCCAGGGAGAGTTCGGTTTCCGCTCCGCCCTCGTCCACAACCGCATCTGTGTCGTTGATGAACTGGTACTGGTTCGCGTCCTTCATGTCGTTCGGTGCCTTGGAGGCGTTCTGGTAGATGTTCTGGAGCTGCTCCAGGCCCTTCACGGTCGCGTCGGAGTCCAGGGTGGCCTTCCACTGTCCGGAATCATCCTGAACTGCGATCTCGCCGCCGTTCGCGAAGATCCATGAGATGCCGTCGCGCCAGTCCTGGCCGCCCAAGAAGAAGCCGGAGAAGTTCTCAATGTTGCTGGGGTTGTCTTCCGTGATCGTTACGACCGACTTGTTGAACTCATCAAGGGTCTTGGGGACTTCCTGGTTCGCAGCAGCCCAAACGTCCTTGCGGTAGAACATGTAGCGGGATCCGAAGTAGTAGGGCAGGGTGTAGTGCTTACCATCCACGTTGCCTACCTCTACGAAGGACTGCAGGAGGTCATCGCCGCCCAGTTCCTTGTAGAAGTCTTCGTCAATCTCCATGAACGCACCGATGTTGGTGAACGTCGGGGACTGGGTGTTACCGATCTCCGTTACGTCTGGCGTCTGCGAAGGATCAGGCATCGAAGTGGTTAGCTTGGTGACGATGTCGCCCCAGGTCTGCTCTTCGATCTTCAGGGTTCCACCCGTGCGGCCAGCGTATTCTTCGACCAGCCAGTCACGCAGTTCGTCCGGGGTGTCTCCACCGATCAGCCACAGTCGGACATCGCCCGCTGCACCTTCTTCGGTGGCGCCTCCCGACGCGTTCTCCGACTGCACATCAGAGGACTTCGCCCCGGACGAGCAGCCCGCAAGAGCCATGGCGGACACTGCAAAAGCGGCGCCAAATGCGGCGAGCTTCCGATTCATCATGTTTCCTTTCATCGTTTACTTCTTTGTTGGTACATCAGTTGTTTGCCTGTGGCGCCGTGTTCCGTACGACGCCGAGGAATGCGGAGAGGACCTGCGCCGCACACCCCAGAAGCACAAGGCGTGAGCCTTCCGCGCTGAGGCGAATCTGCAGGTTCTCATGGGTTTGGGGGAGCGTTCGGGACTCAATGACAGCCATCGCTTCATCACTCAGCGGCCCGTCCAGTAGGTCTTCGGGTCCGTAGAGAACGACTTCGTTCAGGTCGATCATGGAGACGATGGGGGCGAGGGCGGAACCCAGCCGCGCGCCCGCCTCGCGCAGAACCGTTTCGCTGTCGTTACCCGGCTCCTCCAGTCGGGCACGTAGGTCAGGAACCGCCAGCCAGCGCTCCAGAATCCTCTCGGGACTGTAGCTTTCGCGCACTTCGTCGCTGGGGGTGACGACCAGGTGGCCGATTTCGCCAACCGTTTGGCGCGCACCACGCATCAGCGCGCCCCCAAGGATGAGGCCGGCACCGATACCCTGGCCAACCTTCACCAGGATGAAGTCGTTTGCGCCCTCGCCGTAGAGTTGCTCCCCAAGGGCAGCCAGGTTCGCGTCGTTCATGACGACGGTCGGCACCGCGAACTGCTCTTCAATCAGCGCCTGCAGCGGGACATCGGACCAACCGAGGTTGCGTGCGTATTGGACAACGCCCGCAGCATCGACAATGCCCGGCGTCCCTATACCAATACCCAGAACCGGCCGGTCTGCCTTATCAAGGAGGTGGTCGATGACTTCGAAGAGGAGGTCGAGGGCGTCCGTGCCGATCGCGCCCTTACGGTAAACGAGGCTTTCCTCAATCAGGTTCGTGTCCATCGTCATGAGGGCGCCGCGGATCAGGTCGTGTTCCGACAGGTCGACGGCCACGATCAGGAAAGCATCCCACGCGAGGTCGAGGACGACTGCGGGTTTCCCCGGTCCCTTCGCCGCGCGCGGACCGAGTTCGCGTACGAAACCTGCTTCTAGCAGCTCTGATACAAGTTCGGACACCGTCACCTTGGCTAGGCCCGTTGCGCGCGCTAGGTCTGCGCGGCTCTGGGGGCCCGACTGGTAGAGCGTGCGCACAATCAGCGAGCGGTTATGTTCACGAGCGTGGCGCGGGAGCGCCTTACGGTCTGCATTGGTTTGGCGTACTGACATTGCAGGTGGTGTGAAGACCATGCCAACCTCCTTTATCGACCTCGGCGTCTTATCGGCCTCGGCATCCTCTGTGGGCTTCGGCGTCACATGATTAGTAAACCAAACAAACTAAATACACGCAAGGCGAAATGACGATTAGTTCAGGAAGTTACCTATTTGTTACCAAGTACACTTGCGAGGGAAGAAATGCGGCGGTCTGCGCATCTATTGCGGCGCGGTCGGCTGCGCGTTTGCGCCGGTGGAGCGGGCGCCCGTACGTGGCCACGCGGCGGGCTGCACATCTACGGCGGTGCGCGTATGGCCGTTTGGCGGGCTACGTGTCCGTGGCGGCGCGCGTATGAGGACTCGAGGGACGATGGGAGAACAGGTGGAAGCCGGAAGGTTGCTAGGCCCGGTGCAGATCCGCGGCTTGGCGGAGCGCCTTGGCGTGAGCCCCACGAAGAAGTTGGGGCAGAACTTCGTTCATGATGCCGGTACGGTCCGGATGATTGTGGCGAGGGCGGGCGTTGCCCCAGGTGACCAGGTTCTGGAAGTCGGCCCCGGGCTCGGTTCCTTAACCTTGGGGTTGCTTGAAGCCGGCGCTAACGTGACGGCCATTGAATTGGATGGCGCTCTGGCGGATGCCCTCCCCGACACCGTGGAGGAGATGGCGCCTGCATGGGCTGACAGGCTGGTTGTTCACAACAAGAACGCCCTCGATCTGCAATCGGGGGACTTCGCGAACCCGCCCGTCGCCCTCGTCGCGAACCTTCCTTATAACGTGGCGGTACCTATCCTTCTTACGGCGTTGGAGCGGCTGCCGTCGCTGCGTAGCGCGTTCGTGATGGTGCAGAAGGAAGTGGCTGACAGGCTGGTTGCGCGGAAGGGGTCGAAGACGTACGGTGCGCCGAGCGTGAAGTTGGCTTGGTACGGGGCTGCGAAGCGTGCGGGGATCGTGGGCCCGAATGTGTTTTGGCCGAAGCCGAATGTGGACTCGGCGTTGGTGTCGCTGGTCGTGTCGGAGCCGCCGGGGGATGAGGACTTGAGGCGGGCCACGTTTGCGCTGGTGGATGCGGCGTTTGAGCAGAGGCGGAAGATGGTTCGGTCGTCCCTGCGAGGTGTGGTCGCGGATCCGGAGCAACTGGCGCGTGCCTTGGCGGCCGCGAATGTGGACCCCCGGGCGCGCCCGGAGGAGTTGGAGATTACGGACTTTGTGGCGTTGGCGGGAGCCCTCGACCGGGAGCAGACGCAGGGGCATGCGCCGACGACGGAACCCGAGCAAGACCACGCGCAGACG
>CAYFOT010000055.1:0-9179 GCA_964344825.1 uncultured Actinomyces sp. | reverse complement strand
CAGCTCATCGCTGGGTACTCATCGGGTGCCCATCAGCTTCCAACCCGCTTTCGTCATTGTGGGGACGATCCCCAATGCCTTCAGCAGCGAAGAAGTCCTCCACTGCCTGCCAAGAAACCCCGTCTGTCAGACGAAGCGCCCTAGTGATTCGCCTTGATTTACGCGCCTTGTTAAAGCAGTCCCCAGAGGGGTGCAACCACGCGCCACGTCCGGGCGAACTCTTTGCACGATCCACCTGAACGGCGGATCCGCCAACCTGTGTCAGCCTTAGCATGGCTGCACGCGCATCCCGTTTCCCACACCCGATGCAGGTGCGGACAGGGTCATGCGCTGAACCGCCAGCTTGCGTTACAAGTCTGCGCATCAAGTCTAATACCTCTCCGGCCCGCCCCAGTAGCCGCTCCGTGAGCGACTGGTCACGAAGCTAGGTACGAGGGCGGGGCACGAAACCGCACCCAGCAGACCGATCAAGCCGATCAGACGTCGTCCGCGATCGAAGAGCGCGAAACCTGCACGTCACCTTCGGCAGTGTCCGCATTAATGTCAATGTGGAATCCTGTCAGCCGCGCCGCGAGACGCGCATTCTGGCCATCCTTACCGATTGCAAGTCGCAGCTGGAAGTCCGGGACTACCGCCGTGGCCGTTTTGTTCTCTTTAGAGTGGACAATCACCCTTGATACGCGCGCGGGAGACAACGCGTTGGAGACGAATCTGGCAGGGTCTTCCGACCAGTCAACGATGTCGATCTTCTCTCCGCCGAGCTCCGCCATAACGTTTCGTACGCGCCCACCCATCGGGCCGATGCACGCCCCCTTGGCGTTCACATCCGGTCGAGTCGCCGCGACTGCGATCTTGGTTCGGTGTCCCGCTTCGCGTGCGATCGCTTTGATTTCAACCAATCCTTGGTCAATCTCTGGAACCTCACGACGGAAGAGCCCCTGCACCAATCCGGGGTGAGACCGAGAAAGAACGATCCTGGGCCCCTTGTCAGTCCGTTCAACAGAGACGACGTAGGCGCGAATACGATCTCCGTGCTTGTAGGTTTCGCCGGGTACCTTCTCATTGTCCGGAAGGACCGCTTCGAAGTCTTCACCCAGTTGAACGACTGTGACGTTGCGGTCACGCCCCTGCTGGACCACGCCTGTTACAACAGTTCCTTCTTTACCCGCGTAGGTGCCAAGCACACGACTGTCTTCCGCTTCACGCAGCCGCTGCATGATTATCTGGCGCGCAGTAGAAGTGGCGATCCTACCAAAGTCTGAAGGGGTGTCGTCGAACTCTCCAAGGGCCGTTCCGTCCTCGTCCGTCTCCGTCGCGATGACGGACGCGCGCCCCGACTTGCGGTTGATCTCAATCCGGGCCTGCTCAATAGCACCAGGCATATTGTGGTAGGCGCGAAGCAGCGCTTCCTCAATAGCCTCAACAAGCGTGTCGAGGCTTACGCCCTTCTCCTGCTCCACCATCCGCAAGGTGGTCATGTCAATTTCCACGTGCTACCCCTCCTTGGGTGTTTCCACCACGAGATGCGCCACCTTGACGTCGTCAAAAGGAACGGTGCGCTCATGATCTCCGGACTGGATGGTGAACCCGTCAGATCCAACGGCCGTGATTACGCCGTTGACCTTGTCGTGGTCCTTCAACACGACCTTAACCGCGCGTCCCACCGAACGGCGGTACTGGCGCAGGTTCGTGAGCTGCCTATCGGCGCCTGGCGAAGTCACTTCCAGCGTGTATGGGCCATCGATCGGATCCTTCTTATCCAGCGCCAAGGAGAACTCCCGCGCAAGTGACGCCACCTGGTCAGACGATAGGTCTGCGCCAGCGCGGTCTAGGTCCACAACTATGGAGAGCACCTGGTTGTTCCCGCTCCCGCTCAATGTCACATTGTCGATCACGGTATTCTGAGCCGCTGCCAACGGAGCAAGCATTTCCTCAACCTGGCTCTCAACATTCGTCTGTGTCACTGTCTTTTCTCCGTTCGGTTCATTCCGAGATCTGGTCCGAAACTCGGTGGTGCTTCCATGTTACTGGTTCGATCGTGGGATGATCGGTCCGTGAAGTATCCATCCGCACCAGGTCACAAAACAAGATCCACCTTTCGCGCAGCAGCAGTGGGGTCGGCGGCTGCCACAATTGCGCTCTTGATGAGTGGCTGTTCGGGCGTTCCTCCCATGTTCTCCGCGGTGACGGGCCAGACGGAGGTAATCGCGCTTCCGCGGCTCGATGCGGCCCAGACACTTCGTGATGAGGTGGCCCGCGCCGACTGGACCATAGCGCAGCGGACTACTCAGATGGCGCAGATGGCAACGGAGTGTGAGTCTTGTAAGACCGCCCTCGAACAAGCCGCAGAGTCGGCGGGCATTCGCGCGGTCATGTCGGGCGGAGTCTGGGAACCGTGGGGCGATTTCCAAGATCGGGATGACGCCGCCAGTGTGGTTGAGCTGCCCGCGGAAGTCGCAGATGCGCCCTACCAAGTCGGCCCGCTTTCGGCTTACATGTGGTCAACCGCCAAGACACAGCTGGATGAAGTTGCCACATTGGAAGGCTTGGAGCCTGCGGAAAGGCAGGGGTTGGCTTCTATTCTGGCAGGGCGGATGGCGTCGGCACGTCTGCTCGCGGACCAGTACAGCGTCGATCTTGGCGCGCAACTTGCCAGCTTGGCTCCGGAGGCTGCCGTCCCTTCAGTTCCGAAAGACGTAGTCAAGGACGACGATCCAGACGCCAAGGGCGAGGGCGAGGGCGCGACCGTATCCCCGACCGACTCGCCCGCCGCGTCCTCGACCGACTCGCCCGACGCGTCCCAGTCGTCCGATGTGAACGAGGCTCAAAGTGGCGCGGAAGATGAAGCAACCCGCGACTTCGCAGCGGAGGCTTTAGTCACGTACGACTGCGTGCGCTCAACTGTCCTAATAACGCCAGAGATGGAACTGGCACCACTCAGACCATTTGTTTTAGGACAAACCCTCAACTCCAGGGCCAAGATGCTGGTGCGGGAAGGCACCCCGGATGATCGCGACATCCGGTGCCTGATCCCCCACGCAGATGCTGCGACGATACTGGGCCAGATGTTGACTGCAGACATCATGCTCATGGGCATCGATTCGGTGGAGGTGAGACAGATTGCCACATCGTACATACTCGCGGACGTGACCAGCTGGGTCAGTGTTTCACCGCAGACGGTGCCGACAACATCTATCCTTCCAGTAGGCGAAGAAGACGCTCCGAAGAGCCTCGAAGATCAAGGAACCCACAGCGATGACAGTCCCCAGTCCTGACAGATACCCGTACCCCTCGGAAGAGCCCGTGACGAACAAAATGGACGAGGCACCCACGGACCAATCTGGGACAGACGAAGCGAACACCGCCCAGCGATGGCACAGCACTGTGCTCACCGGACTCATCATTTTCTGCGGACTCTACCTGGCTGCAGCGTTGATCCCGTTATCCCACGGTCTAGTGGTCGTTGGCGCCGTTGGGGCATTCGTATTCGCGTTGGGATACATGGGCACCACGATCTGGGTCTATTCACTTCGCACCGAACGTAAGCGCGCCTCCAAGAAAAAATAGGGCGCGGAAAGCACCAGTCGCGAGGGCCGCGCACCGGAGAGTGCAAAACGATCGGCGCGCCAGGTACGTCGGAAGGGCCGGCGCACCAGGCACGTCGGAAAAGTCGGCATCCAGGCACCGCGAAGCATTCGTCCCCCGTTCACACTCACAGAAAATGTCGAAGTGTATAGATGTCAGTCGATATGCGGCCCCATTCCGACTGGTTTCTATACACTTCGACTGGTTTCTATACACTTCGACACAATTCTTTGTTCTCCGCGCCAGTCACACGGACCCGCCGAGAAAATCCTCAATGCGTCGGGAGCCATCGTGCCGGACACACTGTTCCAAGTCCGTTAACCGTTAACCCAAGCCAGGTGAGACCGGACTTGGTTTGTCCCCGTTGCTCCCGCCGTTTGGTTAGCCCTCTTGCTCCACCTAAATTCTGCTCCACCTTGGCTCCGCTCTGCCCTGGTTCGGCGTCGAAACTACATAGCCGAGCGGGTGCGAAACTACGTGGCGGGTGGCAAGAGGCCAGAAACAAAGGAGTGGGCTACGTGCCGATCACGTAGCCCACTTCCGATTCTGACGAGGCCGTTCTAAGAACAGTCAGCCCACTTCAAGAACGACCAGCCCGTTCTAAGAACAGTCAGCCCACTTCAAGAACCACCAGCCCGTTCTAAGAACAGTCAGCCCGCTTCAAGAACGACCAGTCCTCCCGCGAAACGACTAGGCCGCCCTGCCTTCCCTTACGATCTTGGTTGCCTCCACCAGGTTCTTCAACGACGCAACGGTCTCTTCATAATCGCGTGTCTTCAGCCCGCAGTCGGGGTTTGACCACAACAACTCCGGCTCCACAGACTCAGAGGCAGCCTCCAGCAGTTCAACCAGCTCCTCCACTTCCGGGACACGCGGGGAGTGAATGTCCCAGATCCCCGGGCCCAAACCGCGGTGGAAGTCGGTGTCATCCAAGTCCCCAAGTAGCTCCATGCGCGACCTTGCGGCCTCGATAGAGGTGACATCCGCGTTTAGATCCAGAATCGCGTTCAAAATCTGCCCGAACTCTGAGTAGCACAGGTGCGTGTGGATCTGAGTGTCCACGTCCACCCCGGAGGTCGCCAGGCGGAAAGCCCGAACGGCCTCGTCCAAATACTGCTGGTGCTTGAACTTGTCCAAGGGAAGCAGTTCGCGCAGCGCCGGTTCGTCCACCTGAATCACGCGGATGCCGGCTTCCTGAAGATCCGCGACCTCGTCCCGCAGCGCCATTCCGATCTGCGCTGCGATCTCCCCGAATCCCAAGTCTTCGCGGGGGAAGGACCACGCAATCATGGTGGTCGGGCCTGTGAGCATCCCCTTCACCAGCTTGTCTGTGAGTGAGTCCGCGTAGGAAGTCCAGCTCACCGTCATCGCTTCAGGGCGCGCGACGTCTCCCCACAGAATGCTGGGGCGCGTGCATCGCGTCCCGTACGACTGGACCCAACCGTTCTTCGTGGCGGCATACCCGTCTAGGAGCTCCGCGAAGTATTGCACCATGTCGTTACGTTCGGCCTCGCCATGAACGAGGACGTCCAGCCCGATTTCCTCCTGCAACGCGATTACGGAGGCGATCTCCTCCTTCATCGCGTCCTCGTACTCCTCATCGGAGAGCTCGTCGCGGGCGTGGGCGGCACGAGCCTTGCGGATCTTGAGCGTCTGCGGGAAGGACCCGATGGTTGTCGTTGGCAGCGGCGGCAGGTTTAGAGCGGCGGCTTGGGCTGCTTGGCGTTGCTCGGTGTCTTCGCGGCGCACATCGTCCTCGCCCGCAGCTTCCGTTCGCACCCTCACGTCCTCGCGCACGACGCCCGGGAACGTCCGCCGCAAATCCCTAGTCGCGTTCGATGACCGGATCTGAACCTCCAGCGTCTCCCATCCTTCGGCCAGCCCATGACCAAGTGCTACGACCTCGCTCACCTTCTCATCGGCGAAGGCGAGCCACTGGTGAAGTGCCTCGTTCAACGCGGGGTCGTCCCAGGTTTCGGGCTCCAAGCTGATCGGCACGTGTTGCAACGAGGTCGCCGTGCAGGCACTGATGTCAGTGAGTCCGGCGGCCTGCAGTTCCGCCAGCTGGTCGACCGCCCACTGCAGGTCAGCGCGCCATATGTTGCGCCCCTCAATCACGCCTGCGACCAGTGTCTTTCCACGCAGGCCCTCCACGAGAGCTGCTGGGAGCGAGGGCGTGCGCTTGAAGTCCACCTGGATCGCTTCAACATCGGTTTGGGCGAGGGCGGCCGCCGCGACCTCACCATTGCCGTAGGGCAGGGTGACGAGGACGTTGGGACGTTCTTCGCCCTCGCTCAGCGAAGCCCAGACGTCCTTGGCCAACGCGACCAGATCCTCTCGCGTTTCATCCAGGTTGTCGGACGTGAGCGCGGGCTCGTCGAACTGGACCCACTCCACGCCGGCGTTCGCAAACGATGCGAGGAGCTCCTGGTAGGTGTGCACCAGCTTGTCTATCAGAGCGATCGGCGACCAGCCTTCCGGAGCGCCCTCGCTTGCCTTGGACAGCGCCAGGAACGTGACCGGACCAACCAGCGTGGGGCGGACATTGAAGCCCTCTTCGCGGGCCCGGACGAACTCCTCCAGCTTGGACGTATCGGAGATCGCGAACTCCGTGTGGGGACCGACCTCCGGAACAAGATAGTGGTAGTTCGTGTCGAACCACTTCGTCATCTCCAGCGCACCCAGTTCCTCAGTGCCGCGGGCTAGGGCGAAGTAGAGGTCCAAGTCATTTAGGCCGTCGTACCGTTGAGGCACGGCCCCAACGGTAACCGCGGTGTCAAGCACCTGGTCGTATAGGGAGAACGACTCCGGGATCGCGTAACCCTTCGGGTCGAGACCCAAGGAGGCCAGGTGGGCGTAAGTTTCGCTTCGCAGTCCCTTCACCTTGTGAGCCAACTCTTCGGCGCTCAGGGACCCTCTCCAGTAAGCCTCTGTTGCCTTCTTGAGCTCTCGATTAGGTCCGATTCGGGGGTAGCCGAGGATCGTTGCCTTAGGGAATGCGATGGACATATTCTGCCTTTCGAGTTTGGCGTCTTGTGTTAGCTCGGTTGACGATTTCTTGTGCTGGCCTGGTAGATGATTTCTTATGTTGGCTTAGTTGACAGGTTCAGGGTGCTTCTGGGTGCGCATCACACGGTGGCTGGTTGCGTTTCTGAGTTTTCCTTTGGAACGGATCGCTTCGCTGGGCAGAATCCGCTGGCTTTCTCAACGCCCTCGACCAAACTGAGCGCGGGGCCAGCCTGATTGAACGTGTATATGTGGATGCCTGGCGACCCGTCCTCAAGGACGGTGCGGGCGATCCGCGATCCGAAACCCACGCCGATGTCGTGCGCTTCCTGGGCGGTTTCAGCACGCTCCAGTGGGTCCAGTAGCCATCGCGGCGCTTGGACACCCGTGAGTTCTTCCAATCTGCGGACTCTGCGCGGATCTGTTGGCGGCAGGATTCCCGCAACGATGGGGATCGAGACGCCGATGCCGCGTGCCAGCTGGACGAATGACAGATAGCACTCAGGATCCCAGAACAGCTGGGTGATGGCGAAGGACGCACCTGCGATCTGTTTCATCAAGAGACGTTCCGCTTCTTGCTCCACCGTCGTTTTTGCCGCGGGGTTTCCCGCCGGAAATGCTGCGACCGCAATCGTTAGCGGCTTGAATGCGGAGCGCAATGCCGCGCCCGGATGGGCGGCAACGCGTTCGGTTTCGATCTGCCGCATGAGGGCCACAAGATCGGTCGCATGCGCCGGATCTCCCGGTGCAGGGCGCCAGTCGGGGTGGTCGGCCGGTGGATCTCCACGCAATGCCAAGAAAGTGCGGACACCAATGTCCAAGTATCCCTCAACTGTTGCGCGGACTTGAGAACGCGCGGTTCCCACACATGTTAGGTGAGCGATGGGTTGCACGGGAGTGTCTTTTACCAGCCTGGTAACGACTTGGGCCGCGCTCTTCGCGTCTGTGCCTGCGGCGCCGTACGTGACGGAAATGAAATCGGGGCGGCTTGCTAAGAGCTGGTCTACTGTTGCCCAGAACTTGGGGGCCAGTTCAGGGCGTCGGGGCGGCATTACTTCAAATGAGACTGTGCTGGGACAACGTCTGGTAGATGTCATGGCAGGTTCCTAGTTGCAATGATGCGAAGGTGCGGTGGCATGGTCGGGCGCGCAGGCAGTAGCCGGGCGCGTTCTAGGTAGGTGCGAGTCTGCTCTTTGAGAAGGCAGCCTGCGTTGAAGCGCGTAGTTATCGGGTCATGCCGGCGGGCATTCGTCCGCTGGACATTGCGCACATTCGGCGCATTGCTAGGCACGGCACACGCGCACCACTTTGCATAAAGGAGGCTTTTGAGACTGAAGGGGAAACAATCATTCGTCGTGCCGCAGGGGCAGGGCCACGCCCATTTGGGACCGTGGCTCCAGCAAATGACGGCATGCTCTGGCTCACAAGAGGCACCGTAGCACGGGCACCATGCACGTCAAATCGGTAACCGGTGGGTGGACCGAAGCCGTGCCGCGGGTAGGTTTTCCACCGCGGGTATCAACCCGACAGGGAAACAGCTACCGCACACCGGTCCGCAGCAAAGGTGGGAACCGAGAATTCGGATTTCGTGGCTCAACAGCCAAATGCGCACTTGGCGCTTGGTTTTGATGGCTCCCGCGGTTGGATTCGAACCAACAACCGTCCGATTAACAGTCGGATGCTCTGCCATTGAGCTACGCGGGAATGCAAGAGTCAGTTTAGAGCGCCGAGGGAACCGGGAGCAAGTTCGAGGATGTGATCCCGCAGACACCTTCCCTAACGGAGCCGCCAAGCCTCCTGGGCACGAGGAACGGGCTTGTCGTTTTCACTCCCCGGATAGCCGACGTGTCGGCCTGCCTCCCAAACCGCCGGCCCTCTAGTCCTTCAACCCCAGCTCATCCCTCAGAGACTGTTCCAATCTGAAGGCTTTCTCTTGGTCTGCGTCGGAAATCGCTCCCCCCACGAACACTGCCGAAAACAGCTCTCCGTCAATACGCCTACGCACGGTCGCAACCACCGAAATACCCGCGGAAGTGACGAACCTACGGGTCGCCACAATCGTGGAATCAACACGCAATGTGATCTTACGCATAAGATCCGCTGGATCGTCAGTGATCGTTATGCCCTCCACGCGCTCCCTTTCGGGCTGGGACCACACCAGAAGAAAGCGTTTGGATGCGGCATCCCACGCGCAGTACTGCACTTCGTGCCAGAACCCCGAATCAATAACGCGTTCCTCGTCAGCCACCATCAAAATGTTGCGCCCCACGATGATGTATCGCCCATCGCGCAGCTTCTCAAAGGGTCCGCCACGCTGGTCTTTGGGGATCGAGTCCACGACGGAATCCGGCAGTTGCGCGCGTTGGGGCTGTCCGCCACCCTGGACCGACGTGTCTTCGGCGCCGTCTTTTCTCTTGTTTCGACGAAAGATGCTCATGGGGCCATCCTATGGCTGTCCGGACGCCATTACACTAGAGGCGTGAAGTTGCGCTAGAGTATCTGAGCGTGACTGGCCCCCGTAGCTCAGTCGGTTAGAGCAGAGGACTCATAATCCTTTGGTCCTGGGTTCGAGCCCCAGCGGGGGTACC
>CAYFOT010000054.1:8724-9244 GCA_964344825.1 uncultured Actinomyces sp. | reverse complement strand
CTTGCCGCGCCGGTTACCCGCGGCGCCGGTTACTTGCCGCACCGGTTACTTGCTGTCCCGTCACCTGCGCACCGGTTACTTGCTGCCCCGTCACCTGCCGCGGTGGCGCCTCCTGTCAGGATGGGGATTCTGCGGGGTCGCCTGTGAGGATCGAGAATCCGCGGCGCCTCCTGTGAGGGTGGGGAATCCGCGGCGCCTGCTGTGAGGATCGAGATTCCGTCGCGGCTCGGTCGGGTTTTATGGGGGTTGGCAAGGCACCTATGGGGATTCACGCACTATTTTGGTCGTCTCGATTCAGACTATCGAAGGTTGTGGTCAAGTATCGAAGGTTGTTCCCGGGCACAAGTATCGATAGTTAGCCACAACCTTCGATACTCCGTGATGCGGCTGGTCCAGTTGGAGCGAATCCTCTTTTTCGGCGCTTGTTGACCGGCGCTGGCCCTTACTAGCCGGCGTGGGGCCTGGTGCAGGCCCGTGTGGCGGCATTCCGGGCTTGGTGCAGGCCTATGAGGCGGTATTC
>CAYFOT010000054.1:0-8624 GCA_964344825.1 uncultured Actinomyces sp. | reverse complement strand
CAGGGGCGGCGCCGGCTGGCGTGGCGGTATTCCAGGGGCGGCGCCGGCTGGCGTGGCGGTATTCCAGGGGCGGCGCCGGCTGGCGTGTTGACATTTTGGGGGTTTGCAAAGCGTTGGTTTTCTAAGAGCTAACGTTGTGGCGCATGATCGATGGTTAATCCCGGGATTAACCATCGATGTTGGGGATAACGTTCGGTCTTAGGTGTCCAGCCGTCGGCATCAGCCGTGGGCTCCAACCACGGGTCCCAGCTGCGGGGCGCCAACCACGGGTCCCAGCTGCGGGCTCCATCTGCGGCTGCCAGCTGCGCGCACCTGTCGCGGGGACTGATGGGAGACGGGCTGCAGCTCCTGTGAAGATCGAGAATCTGCCGTCGTGGTGGGATTAGGTCTTGAGGTCCCAACAGGGATTCATGGACCGGCATGGACCGGCGGGCTGGTTTCCCGGGAAGATTCACGGACGAGTAACCGGTTCCTGCGCAAACGGCCACTACTTGTTTTGTGTTTTCTAAGGCCGAAGGTTATGGCGCATGAGCGATGGTTAATCCCAGGACTATCGTTCGATCATCCACCACAACCTTCGGCCTTAGATAAAGTGCGGCCGGGCGGTGCCCACCCTTCAAAGAAGTTCTTGCCAGACGGCGCTTAGCCTTCCAGGAAGTCCTTGTCGTCGCGCTGCTTGATTCCGCCTTCGCGGCTACCGTCCTCAAGCGGGGTGCCACTGCCGGCGCCAGTCTGAATGTTGTCTTTCACGAACTCTCCGGCCTCAGGGTCCGGAACATGCTCATCCTGGACCTGCTCAACGTGCAGCTCCTGATTCTCATTCCTGCGAGCGCGCCTATTGAGATGCTCTTTTTCCTTGCCATGGTCCTGTGACATATGGACTCCTAATCCTCGATTGGTCGTAGTGACTGTCTAATCGTAGTTGGCCATGGCCGCGTCCGCGCCCCGGAGGGCCCATGCCGTCCACAGTCGGCTGTCCCAGAATCGTCCACGCTGCCGACAGACTGCCCGCAACCCGGCCACAACGGGGGCAATCCCGCTGCCGCCCACACCGCCCCTTGCTATAATTATTTGTCACTCCGCGCGGCGCGGGAACACCTTGGCAATGGAGCATCCACTTGACGCAAGACGACACAGAGTCAGACTTTCACAACGGCTACCGCGGCGTGTTCCGCTTCGAATTGGAACGCGGTGAGACCGCCCGCAGCGTCACTGAACACTACGTTCGCGACTGGTTGCGGTCCAGGAAAAGGGGTGTGGACCAGGTCGCCCTCGACGGATGGGATGGACAGACTGACACAGGCCTTCCCAGTGGCGCCCAAGTCACGGTCGTCGGTTTTGAAGACGGGCGCAGCGGGAAAACGGCCGTGCGCTACCGTGTGACGGACGCGGCCGACCGTCGAAACAGCCAGGGTTCTGGCGCGGCTGGTCAAGGAAGTTACAGGGTTAGCGTGTCGGCAATGTCGAACCCTCGCCGTGACGGAAATGTCATCTTCCTAGTTGAGGTTGCGCGTGACGTCGGGGACCAAGACGATGCGGTGCGCTCCACACATCCACCGCGCATCGTCGCCAATATCCTGAATGACCGGCGTGTGTTCGATGGGCAGACGCGGCTCCAGGGGCATCCGCGCACCGTCCAGAAGGACAACATTGAGGAAGTGGTAGCGGCTGTTGCAGACCCGTCTCGCGACGTTCCGCTCCTGATCGCGCCCTCTGTCGCGCCGGAGGCGGACGACCAGTGGCGCCGCGTCATAGAGCAGTTGACGCGCACTTCAACCGGCACCGCCGCAGTGTACGCCGTGGCGTCGGAGGCAGTCGATGCGCTCAACCGCAGGCTCCCCGCGGCCCTGCGCACGCGTCACGGGCACATGCGTGAAATCGCGCCGCACGTGGACATGAACAATCCCGTTGCGAACCGGCATCCGGTGTGGACGCCGGAGCAGTTGACGGCCGCCCTCGACCCGAACGGACACGCCACGGAGGAGGCGGTCGCGATGGTTGCGCAGCGCCCCCGCAAAAGGATGCTCGCTGTTCCGCTGCCCGCTGACCTGCGCCGCACTGCGCAGCTCCTTGACCAAGAGGAGCGTCGGCGGATGCTGGATCGTGTGGTCGAGGCCAAGGTTGCCGACGCGGTCCTAGATGAAGCCTTGGTGGTTGGTCCGCCCTCGCCCCAGTTGGCCACGGACAGACGCTTCCCCCGCCGAACCGACCTACACCGCCGGGATAGGGGCGAGGGCGAGATGTCCTTCTGGACCACCTTCCAATCTCTCTTGGCGCGCTGGCTGGACAAGCCGGCCGCGAATGTGGGGGAGGAGACGGTGGAGGCGGATTTGGTCGCCCTCGACAAACGGATCATCAGGGAGCGGGAGGCGCTGCGCGTCAATGAGGGCTTCCTGGCAAAGGTAGAGCGGGAGCGCGATGACCTGCAGGTGAAGATTGCGCAGGTGATGGAGGAGACGGATTCACTGGCCGCGCAACTGGAGGTGGCCGAGCGGGACTTGGACGAATCCCGCGCGCTGGTTTCCCGGCTCCGTGAGCAGCTTGAGGAACACAAGGTGGCGCCGGCAGAGCAGCCACACCAGTCTGACCCGCAGCCAAGCCTCGCGGAGTTGCAACAGAAGATACAGCAGGCCGCGCCGGAAGTTCTGGACCCGCAGCAGGAGGTGGGGAAGGCGTTGCAATTGCTCGGGCAGAGGTTGGACCCGCTGATCCAGGCGCGTTTGGCTGACCAGTTGGACGGACTGGAGTGGACTGCCGTTTTGGGGCAGCTGGATATCGCGAAGGGGAAACAGCCAGGGTTCTACAACCGCGCGGATCCGGCGGCGCAGTTGCGCATGCTGACGGAGAAACTGGGGAGTTGGGGTTTTCCGTTTGAGACAGACAACCTGCGCAGTGTCTCCACCGCCGCACAGCAATTGCGTTCTCTGCGTAACCGCTGGTCGCACCATTATGATCTGGAGGTCTGGGACGCTACGCGCGCACACGACGCCACGCACACGCTGCTGGCGGCGCTTGGGGATAGCGAGGGCGCGGCGATCGCCCAGCAGTGGCGCGACGCTGTCGTCTACGTGAACGGGGCGGCCAATGGCGCGTTTGCGGAGCCGTCCACGGAGGACACGGAAGCAGTGGTCGACACGGTTTCGCCGGGGCCGGGCGTGGTACCCGGCGGCAGCGCGGGAGAGAAGGAAGTCGGGTCGCGCGCCGCCCTCGAACCGAAACCAGACGCGACCGACGCGACCGACATTCTTTCGAACGAGGGCGGGGGCCAGGACGGGGCCAACGGAGAGATCGAGGGCGTAGCGGGGGACCAAGTGGTACCCAGTGAGGCCGTGATGGTGCGTGCCAACGCCGGGGAGACGCCGCTGATTGGTGATGAGCGGATTCTTTACGAACCTTGGCCGACCGGTGACGATCTGCCAAGCGCTTACCTTTTTGACACGATAAGCCGGGAGAGCCAGGAGAGAGTCCGCAGCGTTGTGGAGCAGATTGTAGATTTTGAGGGGCCTGTTGCCCTGGATCGCCTGGTCACCCTTGTTGCTAGAGAGTTCGGGCTGTCGCGTGTGTACGACGGCCGAAAGCGGCATATTGCGCGGCGGATCAGGGGCTCGAAAGTGACGATTGATCACGATGGGTTCGTATGGCCAGAGTCCATAGACCCGAATGAGTGGAGCCAGTTCAGGCCGACCGGGCCCGACGTTGAACGCCACTTCCTGAACGTGAGTCCCAAAGAGATAAGGAACGCGGCCCTGTTCATCTTGGAGGCGAACCCCCAGATGAGCGATGAGGAGTTGGAAGTGGAGGTGCTGCGCACCTTCGGGAAGCGCCGCAGGACCAAGCGCCAGCAGCAGCACCTAGATAGGAGCCTTGCGGGAATCAGGTGACTCGCCGACGTAGCGGTTCCGGTTGCGATGGTAGCGGCCCGCGCATAGGGTCAAGATGATCAGCGGACGACGTTGTTCCGCACCAAGAGAGGAAGATGATGACGGAGTTATCCGATCACGGACCACAGCCGTATGTGGTCGATATTGAGGAAACGACACTGGAGAACACGAACTTCAGGACAGCGATCTGGACGGGTAAGCACATCCAGATGACAGTCATGTCCATCCCCGTGGGAGGGGATGTGGGGCTGGAACAGCACCACCACGAAGACCAGTTTCTGCGCGTGGAGCAGGGGCGGGCACTGGTGCGGATGGGCCCGAAGGAGAATGAGGTCACGTTCGAAGCAGAGGTTGAGGACGACTGGGTAATCTTGGTTCCCGTGGGCGTCTGGCACAACATCATCAACATTGGTGATGAGCCTCTGAAACTCTACTCCATTTATGGCCCGCCCCACCACGCGTTTGGGACGGTACATGAGACGCAGGCGGACGATGTCGACTGACATGCCGCGGTAGCCGGCGGTTGAGGTTTCTGGCCGCGTGGCCCGGTCGGGGTTCCCGACGCGGCAGGCGGTCCTGGGGCTGCAGCTCCAAGGTCGGCGGACACAACAAAGGCGGGTGCGAACATTGAGTTCACGCCCGCCTTTGCGTTAGTAGTTCCTGGAAAGACAAGGAAGCTGCTACGTCGAGCAGCGGCTACCTGCCGCCCAAGGGCCCTTTACAGAGCGTCCTTGATCTTCTCTTCAGCTGCCTTCAGGCCCGTCTTTACGTCATCAGCGACGTCTTTCAGAGCCCCCTTAGCCTTATCCAGCTTGCCTTCGGTTTCCAGCTTGGGGTCATCGGCAATCTTGCCTGCAGCTTCCTTCGCTGTACCCTTCGCCTTATCCGCAAATCCCTCAACTGTCATGGGGTCTCCCTTCGTTGACGTACCCCCATACTTTCACAGCTCGACGCACAGCAAAAGGGCACCGCGGAAGTTACCGTGACCTCCATTACCCTAGGATCCATCCTGGCGGCGGTCGGACTTGTCGGAAGGGTCCGGGATCGTTACATCGTTCGGAAAACATCTCGGTTACCGGCGCGGGTGGAGGAACGGATAATGGTGGAGTCTTTTGATTCTGACTACTGGTTGGTTGTCTCACAGGACACGACAGGGGACCAGTTGCGTGACGTAGCCATGCGCCGCTTTGACCTGCATTCCTTGATCGTCACTCACCCTAATGTTTATCCGGAGCTGACCCAGTGGATCCATGAGCAGTCCACACCTGCT
This sequence comes from uncultured Actinomyces sp., assembly GCA_964344825.1. Taxonomy (GTDB): domain Bacteria; phylum Actinomycetota; class Actinomycetes; order Actinomycetales; family Actinomycetaceae; genus Scrofimicrobium. Next base: position 3,473 of record CAYFOT010000054.1, on the reverse strand, counting down.
GTGACACAGGTGGCTGACCCGACAGAATACGGGTTTGTGGAGGATCCGCGACATACCGGAGGGAAGGGGCCGGCGCTGGCGACTTCGCAACTCGGGAAGCCCTGGCTACGCGTTGCAGCGATCGCGGCCGCGGTCGCCGTCGTCGTGTGCGGAGTGGGACTCGGTGCGTTTTTTCTCCTTTCCTCCGAAGGTGGTGACACCGGCGCAGATCCGTTCAAAGAGATGCCTCAAACGTCGCGCGTGATTGATCTTTTGGCGAACGGCACGGCTATTGAGCTGGTGCCAGTGGGCACTGAAAGACAGCAGACCTTGCGGCAGGAGAACTTGCTTCTGGTTGGCATGGTGTCTGACGCAGGATCCCAGGTCGCTGCCATCGACATGGAGTCGGATCCGCCTTGTGCAGTGTGGACGCTACCGGTTGAAGGGGAGGGGACCGGTAGCGCACTTGGATGCGTAATCGAAGGTGACGTTTTCTCTTGTGGTTCGGGCGAACGATTTGATATCTCAGGGGGCTCTCCCATTCCTGTGGGAAAGAGGGACTCCCATATTGACGATGCGACGGGAGGCTTCCCCTTCCCCCAGGATCCGCGGATGTCAACGGATTCGAAGGGGCAGCAGCGCCTCGGCTTAATCTTGCTGGAAACACGCTACTCATAGGTACTCCTCAGGGGATTAGGGCTCTTGACGCCAGCACAGGTGACGAACGGTGGTCCGTAGACGTAGATGTGGAATCTTGGGAAGTTGACGGCTCTGCTTTGGTCGTTAGCGGAGGGGGACTGCTGTCCATCTTGCCCTTCCCTGAAGATGCGGACGGTGAGCCCGCCAACGGCATACTGAACCTAAGTTTGCCCGGGATGGGAATGCAGATGCCCAGTGAAGAAGAGATCCTCAACTCCACTATGGACGTGAATAAGGACTGCATTGAGTTCGTGACGGGTGGGTTGGACCCCAGCGGAAGCATCACGTTTATTGATGGCGTCGGGCGAATCGGCACGACGCACGGGAGCTCACTCTCTATGACGGTTTGGGGATTCACCGTCCTCAATGGGCGTCCCGTGGCCATTGTCAATTACTACTGTTACGGCGGCGGGACAACGGGTTTTGACGTGGTGAACGCAGTGGACTCCGATCTAGAGGTGGTGACTAGTGTTCCCGTCGGCACCCGCCACAGCGTGTGGATGCGCCGCCCGCCAGCCGTGGATAGCATTCAGGTGGATGGCACGAAGCTGGTCATAGACATGTCCGGCTTTGAGACCGTCGGGGACCCGATAAGCTACGTGAACGCCCAAAACACGCTCATGTGGGACGGGTCTGACTACGTGTCAGTTGATTGGTCTTATAGCCTGCGCAGTGGACGCGTTGTTCGCCCACCGGACGTACAGGAACTCCAAGCCATCTACGACGCTGTTTCCGATGGAAAAGAAGACACGGTGTTGCACTACTTCGGCGACCAAGCGATGATGACGCATCTTGACGGAACCGGTTTCGGGGGAGATGGGCCATACACGGCGCGCATGGCACTGTGGGCGCCCGGAGGCAAGGTGGAGGGGTGTGGCTTACTGCCCCCACGCGGTGAACAGCTGTATGACCTAGGGGGGTCTGGTCTGTCGACTCCGCCAACAGACCAGTACCGGTACATGAAGTTCGCGCCGGGCGACTTCATTTGTGGTGTCACGAACTCGGAGATTGGTACGGGAACAGGTTACTTTTCAATCTGGTGGATTGTGACCACAGATGAGGACGGCGCGATCATGAACATTGAGCAGGGAAGAAACTTCGCGTGAATGGCAGGATAGACAGCGTCGATGCGGTACTTCTTCACGTCGACACCCAGTCGGCAGACCACCACGTGAGGGGAGTATTGCGTGCGCATATTGCTGCCGCCATCCGAAGGTAAAGCGACGCCGCAGGACGGTCCCCGTTTGGATCTTGAGGCACTTGTGTACCCGCGTCTGGGAGCGCAGCGCCGGATGGTGATTAACGCGTTGCGTGAGTTGGGCGCTGGTCCTGAAGCCGCAAGCGTCCTGAAGCTGGGGGCGCGTTCCGCCAGCGATGCAGCCGTAAATGTGTCTTTGATGCAGGCCCCCTGTGCGCCGGCCACACAACTATACACAGGGGTCTTATTTGAAGCTTTGGAACCAGCCACCCTAAGCGCCTCACAGCAGAAGAAGCTCTCCGAAACGACGTTGATCGCGTCGGGTCTGTTTGGGTTCGTTCGGACCAGCGACTGGATACCCAATCACAGACTTGCGATTGGGGTGAACCTGCCGCCTCTGGGGCCATTGACTAGGTGGTGGCGCCCTCACCTAGAAGAGGTTCTGGGACACATGCGGGGTGAGGCCGTTCTTGATGTGCGGTCCGGCGGCTATCAGGCAGCCGCCCGCCCTCGGGGGGCCACTGTCCTCCAGTTGGGTGTGGTTCGGGACGAGGGCGGGGCGCGTAAAACCGTTACCCACATGGCGAAGAAATGGCGCGGGCTGGCGGTACGGCATTTGGTCCAGGACCCCACTATTTGCGGTAACTCTTCGCTGGAGGACATTCTGGGGTCTTTGGAAGACGTGACTGGTGACACTCTTGGGCTGGGAACGTCTAGGCAGGGGATTCCTGGTGGTCAGCAAGCGATGCGACTGGAGCTGGGTCCACGGGTACCAGACCGCTCCGGTGGGGTGACTGTGAAGGCGACTTTGGTGCTGTCGGCTTGAGGTTCCCGCACTGCGCGGGCTGGCACCGTTAGAGTCGCGCTCCTGCGCTACGATCGGTGGTCGCTAACCGCAGCCAACCGGGCAATGTGCAAGGTGAGGTAGGTGATCTCATCTTCTGAGAGCGACTGGTCATTCACTGTCAGCAGGTACCGGATTCGCTGCGCCGCCCGGTATGCCTCCGGATGGGCAAGGACGACGGCGTCGCGGACCGTGGGCACTTCGCCCTCGAACTGGCGCCCCGACTGGAGCCTCACGAATAGGTAACGCAAGTGAGTAACGAACCGAGCCGCGCTCATCGACTGGTGGTCCGCCAACGGCAAGATGAGCGCCCGGCTGATCTTGCTTCCAAAACGGCGGCTGGCCATGGCGGCGACCTCATGCGCGACCCTCACAACTTCCAACGGGACATCAATCAGGAACGCGGCAAAATGCTGCGGAGAGCCTGCGTCCTTGCTCGGTTACCCGGGTAGCATGCCCAATGCTCTGTCTACGAAGACGATTTCGGGGCATCCGTTCGCTTGAAGAATAGTCAACTGTGCGTTGGCACACACGGTGCGCGCAAGGGAAAACCCCGGGCAGCGCGCGCGTACCCGGGGCGGTCCTAGCGGTGTACTAACAGGTCAAGGGGGACCCTGTTGTTGTGGCACCGCGACTTTTGCTACTTCGACGCCATGTCCTTCGCGGCCACGTGTCCGAAGACCAGGCCTTGGGAAATGGTTGCGCCGGCACCCGGGTACACGTGACCAAACGTGTTGCCCGCAGTGTTACCGA
>CAYFOT010000053.1:7471-9616 GCA_964344825.1 uncultured Actinomyces sp. | reverse complement strand
GGCACGCTGGCACGGCGGGGTGCCTCCGCACCCATGAAGGCGGGCTCGGGGATGGGAGAGGCGCCGAGGTCTCGAGCCGACGAAGCTCGCCAAGAACAAAAACGCAAACGGCGCCTACGCAACAGCATCATTTTGCAGGCCATCGCCATGATCGGGTTCGCGGCGCTCGGCGCGCATCGGGAACGTCGGCTACTTAGTCCGCGGCCCTCAGCGCGCTTCGCCCGCAGAACCGGTGTCCCGGGCATCCGCAGCATCGGCAGTATCCGCAGCGTCAGCCACGTCAAGCGCCTCAACTACACCAGCCTTCTCCAACCATGACAGCGTTGGCCGCAGCCGCTCCGCTGTCTTTAGTGCCTCAGCCATGTCATCGACGAGGATGATTGAGCTGTCGTCTTCGCCGACCAATCCCATGCGCTCGGCGAGTACCTGATACTGGTCCGGCAGTCCTTTCACAAAAACCAGTTTCCCGCGGTCTCCCAGCGTCTTTCCAATGTCGGATAGAGCCTTTACGCCGGTCGCATCCATCACGCCGATGCGGGACAGCCGCAGGATAACGACGTCAACGCCGGTCAGGCGCGTAACCTCGGACTCGATGCGATCCGAGACACCAAAGAACATCGAACCATCTATGCGGAACACAGCAATGCCTGGATCGTCAATCTTGTACTCCCGAAAAACCCCAGAATGATTGGCGAAGTGGCGGAGCATCAGCGTGCCCGCAACGATAATGCCCACCGCTATTGCCCAAATCAGGTCCAACCCAACCGTGATGGTCGCGGTCAGGATGAAGACGAGGGCGTCTGAACGCGTCGAGTTCATAATCTGCCTTATCGTCCCCGCCGACACCATCCGGAATGTCGTCACCATTAGCACCGCCGATAGGGCAAAGAGGGGGATGAACGACACTAGGCCGGAGGCCGCGTAAACAACCACCAGCAGAAGCAGCGCGTGGATGATGGCGGCTAGGCGCGACCGCCCGCCACTCCTAACGTTGACGGCCGTGCGTGCGATCGCACCTGTCGCAGGCATACCCCCGAAGAGTCCAGACGCTATGGAGGCGAGGCCCTGACCGAACAGTTCCCGGTCCGGCTCATAAGTCCCTCCGCGTAGCATGCCGGCGGCGATACGGGCGGACAGGAGCGACTCGATCCCCGCCAGCAGCGCCACAGCGGCGGCTCCGGGGAGCAGTTGCGTCAGCAGCGACGGTGTAAAACGCGGTATGACGGGTGCGGGGAGCGAGGACGGAATCTCCCCAATCAACGCCACCGGCCACTTCGTCAGCCAAAGGAGGAGGGTCGCGAGGACGACAACTACCAGGGAGCTTGGAACCTTCGGCGCAACCTTATCGATGACGAAAATGATGGCGACCGCGGCTGCGGTGAGGGCCAATGTCAGAGACGCGTCGGGCCAAGTCGCAGCTAAGGCCGCCCGGAAGGCACCTTGCAGGCTATTCAGACCGGGGATCGGTTCCACACCGAAGGCCGCCGGCACCTGCTGCAAGAAAATCGTTATGGCGATGCCCAGCGTGAAGCCCTCAATCACCGGCCACGGGATGAGGGAGATCGCGCGACCGACCCCTAGGATGCCCCCAATCACGACCATCAGACCAGCCATGACTGATAGGAGTGGGACTACATGAATGCCATGGGCTGCAACCAGAGGAGCAATGATGACGACCATCGCTCCCGTTGGCCCGGAGACCTGTACGCGCGAACCGCCAAAAATGGCCGCCACAAGACCAGCCACGATCGCGGTGATAAGCCCTGCGGCGGCCCCCACACCCGAGGAGACCCCGAACGCCAACGCCAAGGGCAACGCCACCACCCCGACTGTCAGTCCCGCAACGATGTCGCCGCGCCAGTGACGTTTCATCTGCCTGTAGTCCGAGGGGCGCGGCAGCAGACCACGCAGGTGCTTCAGTATGGGACCGTCTAGGAGTTGTGACACTCGTTCCTTTCAGTCCGCATCAGCCACGCCGCACTGGCGGACCGGGGCTTGCGGACACGGTGGTACGACCCGGTTACGGGCCGTGAAAATGGGGGAGACTCTATTCTACGTCAGGTCGAGGGGCGGACTGGCGCGGGCCAGAGCCGGTGTGGCCGGACTCGCCCCCTCACCCCGCGGCCCTCGCCCTCGCCCTCGCCC
>CAYFOT010000053.1:4566-7371 GCA_964344825.1 uncultured Actinomyces sp. | reverse complement strand
CCCCGCCGCCTGCGTGATGCTGAGCCATGGGTAATCACGTGGTCATCTCCGGAGGGTCGGGCCTGATTGGCGGCGCGCTTGCGGACTCCCTGCGCGCGGACGGCGTGCGCGTCGTGAAGCTGGTTCGGCGCACGCCAGCGAACGAGGACGAAGCCCAGTGGCACCCCGGCCACCACCGGCTCCCTCCGGACGCGCTGGCGGGTGCCGTCGCAGTCGTGAATCTGAACGGCGCATCGATTGGGAAGCTGCCGTGGACCGGCGCGTACAGGAGGGCGCTGTGGAGCTCCCGGATAGAGCCGACCCGGACGCTGGCAACTGCGTTGGGGGCGTTGGGCAAGGACGCACCCAAGTTCATCTCTGCCTCCGCGGTGGGCATCTACGGGACTCGCCCCGGGGAGGTTCTTGGCGAGGGCGCTACGCCTGGGAATACGTTCTTGGCTCGCCTTTGTGTGGCGTGGGAGCAGGCGGCGTTGCGCGCCGAAACCGGCCAGGTTGCGGACGCGGCCACGGGGCCGCTCCCGACCACAGCCACGCTCCCAACCACAGCCACGCTGCCGACCACGGGGCCACGCGTTGCGCTTCTCCGCACCGCGCCGTTGTTGCACAAAGAGGCGACGCTGAAACCGATGATCCCTCTGGCAAAGCTGGGGATCTCCGGTCCTCTGGGTAGTGGCCGACAAGTGTGGCCTTGGATTTCCCTGGAGGACGAGGTACGCGCGATCCGGCACATCATCGACAACGACATCCGTGGACCCGTGAACCTCACCGGTCCACAAACAGCAACGGCGGGCGAGATAGGACGAGAACTGGCACATCAACTCCACCGACCTTTCCTTCTTCCGGTGCCCGCGTGGGCACTGCGGGTCGTGCTGGGTGCAGACGCCGCCGATTCACTGCTGTTGGCGGACGCGGATGTGCGCCCGACTGTCCTTGAACAAACCGGTTTCGTGTTCCGCCATCCCACCGTGGCATCGGCGATTGCGGCGGGTCTGTAGGCAGCCCCACGCCTAGACAGCCCACAACCTAGGCAGCCCCAACCTACGCCGCGCACCCCGGCGGACCGCCCGACCGTTTTCGAGCAGCTAATTTGGCCTCAATCCGTCTGGCCTGATCCGCCAATACTTGGTTCACCCACCCACGGCGCGGATCATCCGGTAGTAACCGGGTCAACCAACCTGGGGGCCGCACCAACGGAATCCCTTCATGCATCGTGATCTTCCAACCGCTGGTGTCAATACTTGCGTGGTGGTTACGGCACAAGAGCGCCCCGTTGTCCGTATGAGTCGGACCGCCGTGAGAATGTGGCTTCACATGGTGAACTTCGCACCAAGCCGCGGGCACAGAGCACCCCGGGATCACGCAACCACCATCACGCAGGGCTATTGCCTTCCGCTGGTGGGCCGTGAAGATCCGCTGCGGAGAACCAAGTCCAGTGATCCGACCCAAACTATCGCGAGCAACCGCCTGAATACTGGCCGCACACGACATCCCATGTACCGCACCCATTGAAATAGGTGTCGGAGCACCGTCATAACCGATTAACCATGCAGGACCGTCACCCGAAAGGTGCTCTTCCTTCACCTCAACCATGATGGTCGCCGAAGTTCCTTGAAGCATCGGTAGCTCCCTGCTGGCAAGGGCCACCTCTACCGCCGTCTCCAGCGCATCGTGCCGCTTCTGCCCCGGCGTGCGGTCGTCAGTAGGGTCAGCCACGGTAGCCGACTCCGATTCAGTCACCACACCAGCATCCCCAGGCACAGCACCCACATCAATCAGGGCATCCTGCGTGGGACCATCCGCATCACTTTCGGCAACCGAGTCATCCGTACCCAATCCATCCGCTTTCACACGCGGGTTGTTCAGAGTATCGGCGATGGCCCCAATGGCAGCCGCTACCTCTGCCTTCACCAGACCGGTGATCCGCGCTAATCCGTCCCTGGTCGGACCGATGTTCAAGAACCGCTTACGCAACCGCATCGCCTCATCCGGCGCCACGCCGTCCGGGTCCAACGCCGCGTCCCACTGCAGGGCCAGACGACGAATGTAGTCCGCATCCAACGCCATCCCTGGCACATCGCCAGTCTCATAATCCATTCCGGTTGCTGCCTGAACCAAGCAACGTTCCGCCATATCCAAGTCATCCGGATGCGCGACACGAGAGTTCTTCGTTAGCACCTTCGAAATATGCACAGCGGAATCCAAGTTCAAATGTCCAGATTCCAGCCCACTGGCGATATGTTCCTGCATCGGCACCAATTCTTCGCCCAGCAAAGAGTCGCGAGCCGAAACCTGGCGACCCAACCGAATCCGAGAAGCAACAACACGCGCCGGCTCCCCCGTCAGCCTCTGGACCAGCTCCACTGAGTTGCGGCAACCATAGCGTTTTGCCAGCGTGTCTTGCCCTTCATAACCTTCAGAAGCGAGCCACATCTGATGAGACACCGCAACCATCAAGTTCTGTAGGCGATTGATTTCCAAAGCGACATGACGGCACAGTTCGATCAGTTCGTCCCCTTCAAGGGAGCGAACTTCACCAACGGTAACGTCTGTTTCTTCCATGCTTCATTCTACCAAAGATAGAACGCACGTTCTATAACAGGTTGATTAAATATTGCACCTCGTGACGCACAATACCCACAAGCCCCACAGACCCCGTTAACCACACAGTGCACAATAAGCACAATAAGCACACGCGCCCCACCTGTCCTTTGGGGGTCCTATCCCCACGGAAAAGCCCTCGCCGGACCCCATCAACACGCCCGCGCACGACGCCCTCGCGCACCACGCCCTCGCCGGACCCCATCA
>CAYFOT010000053.1:0-4466 GCA_964344825.1 uncultured Actinomyces sp. | reverse complement strand
CCGCGCACGACGCCCTCGCGCACCACGCCCTCGCCGGACCCCATCACCACGCCTTCGCGCGCCACGCCCTCGTCCCTCCCCACCCGAACACACCCAGACCCACCCGGACGCACCCAGACCCACCCGGGCGCACCCAACCACAATCCCGACCGTCCCTGCCTCCTCTTGTCCGACGCGGTAGGCTTGCTGGGTCTTAGGTCCGCACACCTCAAGGAGTTCAAAATGGGGATCAAGCTTGGCCGCGCTTCCATGATGATCGTTGCCGGCGCCGCTTTGTTGGCAGGCTGCTCGACCGGCGCCACGAACGGGACGCCCGAAAGTGGGGCGGGGAGCGACAAAGACGCAGGTCCCGTCGCGACGGACGCGGATGGGAACGAGGGCGAAAAACCCCTCATCGCCGCCATGGAACTGGCCTACCCACCATTCGAAACGAAGGATGCCGCGGGCAACCCGGAGGGCGTCTCCGTGGACTTCGTAACGGACTTCGCCGCGGCCTATGGCTACGACCTGACCATTGAGAACACTTCGTTCGACGGCCTCATTCCGATGTTGCAGACGGGCAAGGCCGACCTTGTCATGTCCTCCATGACCATCACGGAGGACCGGAAGCAGTCGGTGGACTTTTCGGACCCGTATGCTCAGGCGCAGCTGGCTATCTTGGCCAACGCTAACTCCGGGATCGGCACCATCGACGACCTAAACCGGCAGGGGAAGGTCGTCGCGGTGAAGACCGGCTCCACCGGAGACGTGTTCGCAACAAAGAACCTGACGAACGCGGAGATCGTGCGCTTGGCCGATGAAAGCGCCGCTGTCACAGAGGTCACGCAGGGCAAGGCGGACGGATTCCTCTACGACCAACTGACCATCTACCGGAACCAGCAGCGCAACCCAGACACCACTGAAGCCGTATTCATTCCCTTCCAAGACCCCGAATACTGGGGGATCGCCGTAGCAAAGGGCAACCAGGAACTATTGGACCAGATCAATGAGTTCATCGCCCAATACGCCGCGGACGGAGGCTTCGACGCGATCACACAGAAGCACCTGTCGGAGGAGAAGAAGGCGTTTGACGATCTTGGGTTCTCGTGGTTCTTCGACCTGGACTAGGCGCCAGCACCCCGACCGGCGCCGCCACCTGGTTCCGCGCACTTCCAGGCCACAGGACCTCCCCACTTAAGGCCGCCCTCAACTACCTCCTGGTGGCGACCCTCATCGTCGGCGTCTTCTGGCTATCCCTTTACAACGCCGGCGTGCGCCTAGATTTCGCATTCGTGTCGGAGTACCACGTGCGGCTCCTCGACGGATTCCTCCTCACGCTGAAGATATGCTTGGCGTCCGTCGCCCTCGCCCTCATCATCGGCGTACCCGTGGCGCTGGCGGCTGGCTCCCCCATCCTCCCCCTGCGTTACGCGGCGGACATTTACGTGAAGATCATCCGCGGCACGCCGCTGCTGGTGCAGATCTACCTCTTCTACTACATCATCGGCACGGCGTGGGGCATCAACAACAAGACGTGGGCCGGCATCATCATCCTGTCCATCTTCAACGGGTCCTACGTGGCGGAGATTATTCGTGGGTCGGCGTCCTCGCTGGACCGTGACCAGTTGCTGGCCGCCGACGCGGTCGGGTTTACGCGCACGCAGAAACTCCGCTACGTCGTGCTCCCGCAGATGGTGGCGCGGACGCTGCCGGCGCTGACGGGGCAGTTCGCATCCCTTATTAAGGACTCCTCGCTCCTGTCGGTGATCGCCATCATTGAGATCACACAGACGATCCGAGAGATCACGGCGACCAACTACAACTTCTTCGGCGGCTACATTTTCCTAGGGTTGCTTTACCTGTGCCTAACGCTGCCGTTGATGCTGGTGAGCACCTATTTCGAGCGGAAGTTCGACTATGCGCATTGACCTGCACAACGTTCACAAGTTCTTCGGCTCCCAGCAGGTATTGCGAGGGATCGATTTTTCCGAGGACGTCTCCACCCTTGCCCTAATCGGCCCCTCCGGCGGCGGCAAGTCGACGCTTCTGCGGATCATCGGCGGCTTGGAAGAGCCCACGTCAGGCACCGTCAAGGTGGGTGGCAAGCAGGTGGACTACCGGGCGTCGTCGCTGCCGGCGTACCGCGCGTCCCTGGGGTTCGTGTTCCAGCACGCCGGGCTCTTCGACCACCTCACGGCGTTGGAGAACATCGCGTTGCCCCTGCGCGCGGTCCATGGGGTCGAGGGCGAGGTCGCGCAGAAGTCCGCCACCGACCTCCTGAAGAGATTTGGGTTAGCCGAGGCCGCGGATAAGCACCCGGTGCAGTTGTCGGGAGGGGAGAGGCAGAGGGTGGCGATTGCTCGGGCCATCGCGCCGCGACCGCAGTTGTTGTTGCTGGATGAGCCGACGTCCGCCCTCGACCCGGAATACACCGCGGAAGTCTTGGACGTCATAAACGACCTGAAGCAGGACGGGGCGCGCTTCGTCATCGTGACTCATGAGATGGGCTTTGCCCGCCGCGTGTGCGACAGCGTCGCGTTCCTGAGCGGCGGTGTGGTCGCGGAGTATGGGCGGAGCGAGGACGTTTTTGCGAACCCCCAAACGCCCGAACTCCGGCGTTTCCTGAGCAAACTCAGCCAATGGGGATAGGGGCGAGGGCGCCCCACGCGGGACGCCCTCGCCAATCAGCAACGCGCAACACGCGCCCTAGGCAGACTGTCAGATGCCGCCTTTGCGGTCCCCCGGTATCTGGGATTGATCCAGAACCTCCTTGGAGACCCTCTTGCTAGCTTCACGGAACGCAACGATGGCTGCGATGAGACCACCCCAGATGATGAGAATGGTGATGACCATGAGGATGATTGCTTCAGGGTTCACTTTGAGCCTCCTTCAACAGCGACGGCTTCGTCTTCGGGCTTATTTACCTTCCACTGCATCGCAGTCATGATGGACGCAAAAACGAGCGCCAGTAGGATGATGCCCCAACCAAACACCATGATGTACCAGGTTGGCATCCCACCATAGCCTTCCGCCACAAAGTCGATTACGGCGCTGATCAGCATGATGGAAAGCGCGACAGGCGCCAAGATACCAACGACATAGTCCCAGGCTTTCGGAAGTTTGACGCTGGAGACCTCGTTCAAGTATGCGCGCAGTTCGGGGAGCTTCTTACGCATCGCAACGAACACGGTCAGCATGACGGCTGACCCAACAACACCCAGGTGGTTGATAAAGGCGTCGACCACATCAAGTGCATTCAAGCCAGTCTTCGTACCGAACACGACAACCGAAATGATCGCCGCCGGGATACCCATAACAAGGGTGGCCTTCGTAACGCTGAAGCCGAACTTGTCCTGGAACGCGCCGCTCACAACTTGGAGCAGGGAGACTAGGGACGTAAATCCGGCGAGGACGAGGGATGAGAAGAACAAAACACCGAACAGCGGGCCGCCCGGCATCATGGAGATGATCTTCGGGAAGGTCATGAAGGACAGTGAGACGCCGGAAAGTCCCTCAAGGTCGGAGATCTGAACGCCCTGACTAAACGCCATGAATCCCAACGCTGAGAAAACGCCGATGCCAGCAAGGATCTCAAACGAAGAGTTGGCGAAGCCGGCCACAAGTCCTGCTCCCGTCAGGTTCGCCTTCTTCCCAAGGTAGGACGCGTAGGTCAACATGATTCCGAACGCCACGGACAGGGAGTAGAAGATTTGAGCAACCGCTGCAAGCCAAACCGAGGGATTACCCAGCGCCGCCCATTCCGGGGTGAAGAATGCGTTGAGGCCATCGACAGCGCCCGGTAGGAACAGTGCCCGAATGACCATGGTCGCGAACAGGATGATAAGGAGCGGCAAGAACACCTTGTTAGCTGCCGCGATGCCGTCTTGGATGCCGCGTGCCATGATAAACAGCGCCAATACCCAGATGAGGATAAGAGGAATGGCTACAGCAGCGACAGGGCTTAGGGAGAACGCTGACTCCGCCTCCGTGGCCTGCAAGAAGTCGCTGACGAAGAATGTGGTGGTGTCATCTCCCCAAGCTTCGTTCACGGCATATATAACGTAATGTGCCGCCCAAGCGACCACAACGGCGTAGTAGGTGAAGATGATAAAAGATACTGCTACCTGGAACCAGCCGAGCCACTCTCCCTTCGGAGCAAGCCTCCGCAGCGCCAGGGGCGGGGTGCCTTGGAATTTGTGGCCGATTGCGTAGTCCAAGAAAAGGACCGGCAGGCCAATCAGTAGAAGTGCGACGATGTAGGGGATGATGAATGCCCCACCGCCGTTCTCATATGCAACGCCCGGGAACCTCCAAATGTTCCCAAGGCCGACGGCGGATCCAATCGCGGAGATCAGGAATGCAGTCTGTGTATTCCATGTCTCACGCTTGGGTGCGCCCGCAACGGTGTTTTGCGCCAAGTTATACCTCCGGGGGTTTGTTCCGTTTGCAAACATGCCTACATTAGGGGTAGTGGCACGCAAGACAGA
>CAYFOT010000052.1:4717-9764 GCA_964344825.1 uncultured Actinomyces sp. | reverse complement strand
CTGCCCGCCACGTAGAGACCGCTCACCGCTCCAACACGACCGGAACGCTTGCCCAGCCGCTGGCCGGCGCAACCTCACGCACCGCCGCTTGGTCGTCGGACAGGCGTATCCAGGAGGTCGACTTCAATAGCTCCCAGATCACCACTCTGAGCTCCATTAGAGTGAGTGCCCTGCCTGGACACACATGTGGGCCAATCCCGAACACAAGGTTGTTGTCCATGTTCGCAGTTGGGTCAAACCGATCGGGGTCTGCAAATACGCTTGGATCACGGTTCGCCGCGACCCAGCTCAGATGGACCCTGGTGCCTGCCGGGATATGCGTTCCAGAAACCTCTGTGTCCGCAGTCGTTACCCTCCGGTTGGAGACGAAAGGGTCATCGATGCGAAGAATTTCTTCAAGCGCGTCCTCGAAATCCAACGTCCTTCCCTCATCAACAAAAGAACGCAGTTCGGACTGCAAAGACGAATCCGACGCCAACGCGTAGACAATTACGCCAACGGAAGAAGCCAACGACCCCAGGTCTCCGGCAGTCCAGTTCCTCAAAATTGATACGACTTCGGCGTCCTCCAAGGGATGCCCAAGAGACTCATCCCGCATCAACCGGTATGTGATGTCGTCTGTCTGTCCGTCGCGACGGGCCTCAATCAGGCTCCGAATGATCGCATCAAAACGCTCAGCAATCTCCGTGTGCACGGCTTTATCCGTGGAGCCGGCGGCCCCGTGGTTGTCTTTGATCCACTGGACGAGGGCGCCCTCGACCGAATCCGGCCACCCCAGCCACGTCGACTGAGTGCGCACAGCAAACGTCGTCCCAATGTCGGAAACCGCGTCCACGGCCACCCCGTCCTCGAAAGACGTGACAATGGTCTGCGCGTGTGAGTGGCACTGTGGTTCCTGCGCGGCAACCGCTTGGCGCGTCATGTACTTCTCAATCAGCGCCCGATAAGCCTGATGTTCAGCGCCATCCAAACTATTCGGAAGAGCCCGGTGGGCGGAGACCGCGCTGGAGAAAGTCTGCGGATCCAGCGCAGCATCACGAACGTCAGCGTGGGAGAGGAGTGTATAACTCCCGTCCTCGTTATGAACCACGGGACAGTGCCTCACCTGCTGGTCCAGTTGGCTTCGTAGATCCAATTGGGCCGCCTCAGGACTGCCTTCTGTCATTTGCTAACCTCGCGTGATCTTCACATGCCATTCTTCCGGACCTTCCTCAAGGTACTCGACTTCAATGGGAAAGCGCGCAGCCAGCTCATTCAAGAGTGGCAGCGGGGCGTGTGGCGCAATCAGAATCAGCGAGGACCCCGGCTGAATCGCGTTGAACCCGCCGTGAATCGTGGCGTGACGGATCTGATGGGGGATATCCAACACGTTAAGCACCGGCGTCGAAACGTCGGTGTTCCCGCAGGCGCAACCGCCTTTAGGCTTGCTCTGGATTTCGATGTTCTGCGGCATTGGCGGCCTCCGGTATCCTCTGCGCCCCAGTCACTGGGACGGTCACGAAACGTTACGCACCCAGTCTAACCGACAGGTGTCGTTCAGTGCGAGGGTGGTGTGGGACTTCCGTCCTTACCCACCACGGAGACCCGTACTGAACGCGCCGCTTCTGGGCCCAAAACCAAGGTCTGTCCATCACCGAAATCCAAGGCGGTGGACGTGTCGAATTGCGCTTGCGGAACGATAGTGACGGCAGTTCCAATCCCCAGCCCACAATCCGCCAGTTCCTGCAAAAGTGTCGCGTCTTCGTCAGAGATCTGCTCTAGGCGCACGGTCGCGTCCGGGAGAGCTTCAGTGAGCAAGATTGTGTCTGGCCGGTCAATGTGTCCGTCGGGCGAAGGTATGGGATCCCCGTGCGGGTCGCGCGTCGGGTGCCCAAGAAGGTCGTCCAGCCTTTCGATCATGAAGTCGGAGACCGCGTGTTCCATCTGCTCAGCATCTTCGTGGACTTGATCCCACCGGTAATGGAGGACTTGGACTAAGAACGTCTCAACTAGTCGGTGGCGCCGCACGATCGCCAGTGCAAGTTCCCGACCTTTTGGGGTCAGCGTGATGCTGCCATACCTCTGATGTTCAACCAACCCCTGGGCCGCCAACTTCCGAACGCCCGCCGACACCGTCGCAGGGGTTACGCCAATCCGCTGCGCTATCTCCCCTGTGGTGGCGGGCTGATCCGTCCATTCACCCAAGCTCCAGATCACCTTCAAGTAATCCTGGGTGGAGTCAGACAGTTCAGAGATGGACATACGACGATCCTAAATGATTGACGAGGGCGCCTCACTGCCATGGCCCTGCCCTCTTGTAGGCGTGACGGCCTTCTCCTCGTAAGAGTTAGATGCGTCTAACTTTGAATGTTAGACTGTACGAACTTAGTGCATTTGCGGTGAGAATGTAGTTGGAGTGGAATTGAGCGACGGGCACCTGGCCGAAACGGGCCAAGACGGTCGGGATTCTGAGCTTTCTTCTAGTGAGCGCCTCCCCAAATCCCGCCTTCCTAAGGTAGAAAAGCGCCTAGTTGCGCTCCTAGGCCCGGCTTTTGTCGCAGCCATCGCCTACGTTGACCCGGGCAACGTGGCAGCCAACCTGTCTGCCGGTGCCGACTATGGCTACCTGCTGGTTTGGGTTTTGGTATCAGCCAACGTAATGGCTGTCATCGTTCAGTACCTGTCGGCGAAACTGGGCTTAGTGACGGGCAGTAGCTTGCCGGAGTTGCTTGCCAAGCGTATCCCTCGCGCTGGCAGACTGGCGTTTTGGGCGCAGGCCGAAGTCGTTGCGATCGCCACCGATGTTGCCGAAGTCGTCGGCGGTGCAATTGCGCTACAGATCCTATTTGACCTTCCGCTGGTGGTCGGCGGCGTAATCGTAAGCATCGTTTCACTGGCTCTCCTAGGCGTACAAAACCGAAGGGGTCAGCGCAGATTTGAGTTCGTCATAATGGGTCTGCTTGGTGTCATCACGATTGGATTTGTGGCTGGATTATTTGTGAGCCCAGTTGATTGGGGCGCGGCCGCCGGTGGCTTGGTGCCGCGTTTTGAGGGCCCGCACACCGTTGTTTTGGCGGCCTCGATCTTGGGCGCAACGGTGATGCCACACGCGATCTACCTGCACTCTTCACTGTCGCGCGACCGTCACGGCACCAGTCATGGCGACCCGGGCCGCGTGGGCAGACTACTGAGGGCCAACCGGTGGGATGTCGTCCTCGCCCTATTCGTGGCGGGCGGCGTGAATCTTGCGATGCTTCTGCTGGCCGCTGCGTCGCTGCCTGGTGTGGCTGGAACGGATACGATCGAGGGCGCTCATGCGGCCATCCAAAACGCCCTCGGCCCCGCCGTCGGGATTGCATTTGGTGTTGGGCTTCTGGCGTCCAGCCTGGCTTCCACGTCGGTAGGTTGCTATGCGGGGGCAGCGATCATGCAGGGTCTGCTTCACGTGCGCGTGCCCCTAGTCGTCCGCCGCGCGGTGACAGTAGTGCCGGCGCTGATTATCTTGGCTATCGGAGCGGAACCGACCTGGACCCTGGTTCTCAGCCAGGTTGTCTTGTCCGTGGGTATTCCATTTGCGCTGATTCCGCTGGCGAAGCTAACCGGGGATAAGAATGTGATGGGAGAGTTTGCAAACGGCAAACTGCTCCAGGGTGCAACTGTCCTGGTGACAATCGCGATTGTTGCCCTGAACCTCCTGCTCCTTTACTTCACCTTTACCGGCGTGGCGTAGAGCAGAAGGTCGGGCTGGCTCTCCTACTTGAGCGACGCTGGAACGGGGACCACCAGGTCACGGTATGCGGGGTGGTTCTCAATCCACGAAACTACGAACGGGCAGAGAGGTGCGACCTGGGTATCCCCAGATTCGCGGGCTGCCTCCATTGCGAACTGAACCAACTGTCCGCCTATTCCTTTCCCTGCGTGGCCGGGATTGACCTGGGTGCTGGTAAGCACCATGGTGTCGCCGTCCATCGTGTACTCCAGGAAACCAACCACTAGGGAGCCCTCCCGAGCTTCAAAGCGGTTTTCCTGAGCACTCAGGGTTATGTCTATTTTTTTCATAACGCAGAGCTTCTCACTGCATTGGCGATGCTGACTAGCGATTGTGCCGGGTATCGCAATGGCGAGGATTCCAAGATATACCCCCATGGGTATAATGTTGATGGTTGCCCAAAGAGCATCGGAGGACGAATGCCTAGGAACTCCAACCCCACGCTTGCGGTTGAAAATGCGGTTGGACCTGTGCAGTTGCCGTCCGTCTCTGCGGAAGGGGAGAATGTGGAGCCCACGATTGGGAAGTGGGTGCCCGGCTACTCAGTCCCCGTCATCAACGAACGCGCAGTTCGTGCTGCGGCTGGCATCCTGTTTCTTGTGGGTGCTATTGCATGGGGCACTGCCTTTGCCACAGGGTCGGTCCAATGGCTGAAGCCGTTCGGAATGTTCTTCGTATTTGACATGGCTCTGCGCGTTGGCTTCGGAGATCGCTGGTCTCCGACAATGATATTGGGCCGTTTGGCTGTCATGGGACAGAAACCCGAATGGGTCGGCGCCTCCCAGAAGGCCTACGCATGGTGGCTGGGACTGGGAATGGCCACAGCCTTCTGCGCTTCCACGGGCTTCCTCAACGCTCCTCTTGGTGTAATCCTGTCTTTGTGTGGCCTGTGCTTAACTCTGCTTTTCCTGGAGACGGCGTTTGGCATTTGTGTGGGATGCAAACTCCAGGCGCTGTTTAGCAAGACTGAACCGATGTACTGCCCCGGTGGGGTTTGTGAGACCGGGGTGGAGCAGGCCGAATAGCGCTGCCCCACCACACTGCTAACCGAATCGGTTGTAGTTGGCGCTTAGCTCATTCATCGCGTTCAGCCCCTTGTACATAAAGATGAATGGCCCAACCACGATTGCCGCCCCCAGTTTGCTCCACAGCCAAAAGTCGGCTGCCGAGACCGTTTGCGGTATCCCACGGCGCAGCTGTTCTGCGCCTGTTCGGGACGCAACACCATTCCACCAAACCAAGTACATGATGCCGAAGGTGATCGGTCCCAGAAGCAGGATGATGAGCCAGTAGTTCATG
>CAYFOT010000052.1:0-4617 GCA_964344825.1 uncultured Actinomyces sp. | reverse complement strand
CCGCCAAAGCGTGGCGTCTCCAAAGGCGCGATTCTTGGCATAGTCGCGGGCGCCCTCGCCCTCGTCCTCCTCATTGGCGGCGGCGTCTGGTGGTTTTTCCTTCGCGACGGGAACTCAGGGAAGAACACAAATACGGCCTTTGACCTGCTCCCTGACCGTGGCGTAGTGGTTGACGTTTCCAGCTTCGGCCCGGATGTGCAGTTGGTTCCGATTGGCCCCAAGAATCAGGCATCCCTCCAAGTTGGTAACAAACAGATTGTCGCGTTTGTGGCCGACGAACAGTGGGGACTGGCTGGCATTGATCCCGCTTCCACCAGTGCCCTTCCCATGTGGATTATCCCGATTGAGGATTCGCCCTCGACATGCACGGCGATCGGGGACACCATCCTTTTAGGCGGCGAAGAAGCATTCCAGATTGAGGGTGCGGTTGCAAAGCCCATCACACGAGGAAGCTCGGATGGGCCCGCGCAGGAAGAAACCGATGACGTGACTGAGGACTCGGGGGACGAGGGCGTTCCCATCAGTCTTGGGTCAAGCGCCACCGACGACGTCCCCTACGGCGTCAACAACGGGACCTTGGTGAATAAGGCCGGCGAAGAAATGACCGCCTTGGGTGACAACGGGTGGCCTTATTACGTGCTACCGCCCTCGTCAAAGGGTGCGCCGTGGATCGTTTCCGACGGCTCAAGTGTCGCGGGCGTGCGCGGCAACGACGTCCTGTGGATCGTCACCCTTCCCGACGGGTCCGCCGAGGTCAACGGGTTCGGGACCGACCAAGGGCCGTCCCTGACGGCCGCCGGAGACGTGGCGCTGGTGGGTCAGCCCGACGCGATCATCGCCCTCGACACCCGGACTGGGGAGGAAGTGTGGCGCGTCGACACAACGGTCACGTCGTGGAGTGCGGGTGAGGGCGTCTTGCTCGTCTCCGACGGCTCCTCCATCGTGCTCATGGAGTTCCCGAAGGATGGGGTGACGGGTGCGGACGGAACCCCAATAGGCTCACAGCAAGACCCCTCATCCGACCTGACGTGGGAGACTGTTGCAAGTGCGACGCTAGAGGTGCCAGAAAGCTGCGCATCGGCGGCGGACATTGGCGCGGCCCCGGTCACATTCGTGGAAGGTAGCGGCAAGGTCGAGGGCGGTTCGGTATTCATGAAACACCTCTCCTCGATTGTCGTTGAGGGTCAGCAGTACACCGCTGTTGCGTTCATGTGCACGCCCTCGGGTGGAGACACGGTGCCATCCGTGGGTGTTTACACGGAGGAGTTGGAGCTGGCGGCAGACTTGGACTTCGCCGCTTACCTTGGGGTTTATGCGGAAGATTTGGCGTTGGACGGTCTGCTTGGGCAGGGCAGTGCGGTCCAGATCCTGCTATCTAGTGAGTGGGACGGATTCTGCTGGCAGTGCTCGCCGGGTTCACCTGCTCAAGTCACGATGCTCTGGGATGGAACACGGTTCGTGACGATGCGCGTGGGAGACCCGTCAACCATCTGGGATGACGACACAAGGGTGGAAGAGGTTGAGGTCACCGCGCGCCTGACCGCCGCTGATCTTGCGAACATCACCCTGTATATGCCTGTTCCGCCTGGGCTGAGAGACGCGCCGTGGCAAGATGTCGTCTTTGTTGGATACGAGGGCGTTCCAAGCCCATCCGACGGGCTCACTGAGGTGGGGATCCTTGAGCAGGAGACCACAGAGATGTTGGTCGGTGGAGAAACCTTCCTAGTAACTTCCATCTTTTCCCAGTACGGCGGCCCGGGAGCCTCACTCTTGGGGAGCGTTTGTGCCATATCTATGGATGAAACTGTCGTCTGCGCAGTGTCACCGGATATCCCCACCAGCTATGCGTGGGCCCAAGATATATCCGTGTCTGGCGACTTGGTGACCTATGACGTTTACACAGGTGATGAATTCCCGTACGGAACCGTGACCCAACGTTTCGACGGCCACCAGTTCACGTTGGTGAGTACTTCCTTCTAGGGCGTGGCGGGGTAGTCGCTGCCGCACCTTGGGGTTGGCGGTTGCTAAACTGACCGGGCAAGGCGGGGTGCCTTTTGGCGCGTTCTTTTCGACGGCCCGCGTATTACCGCGCAAACCGACCGGAGGCCCCGTATGCGTGACTTAGAACTAGAGTCCGTAAGCCGACGTTTTGGTTCAATCCAAGCGTTGGATGACCTGTCGTTGACTGTCAATCAGGGGGAGATCTACGGGTTCGTCGGCTCCAACGGGGCGGGCAAGACGACGGCCATGCGCATCATCTTGGGTGTCCTCTCCGCCGACTCTGGGACGGTGACGCTGAACGGCAAACCCTTGGATCTAGCGACTCGCACCCGGGTCGGTTACATGCCTGAAGAGCGCGGCCTGTACCCGAAGATGAAGGTGGGGAAGCAACTCATATATTTGGCGGAACTCCACGGGATGTCCCGCGCCGATGCCACGGCTGCGATGGAACGCTGGACCGAGGTTTTGGGCGTGGCCGACCGGCGTGGGGACGACGTGCAGAAGCTCTCTTTGGGAAACCAGCAGAGGGTGCAGTTGGCCGCCGCCCTCGTCCACAACCCAACGCTACTGGTGCTTGATGAGCCGTTTTCCGGCCTTGACCCCATCGCCGTCGACGTGATGAGCCGGGTCCTGCGTGAGCAGGCGGACGCGGGTGTGCCCGTCATTTTTTCGTCTCACCAGCTTGATTTGGTGGAGCGGCTTTGTGACCGTGTCGGCATAATCCGCGCTGGCACGATGGTCGCGGAGGGCACCATCGACGATCTGCGCACCACCGAGAATGCGCGCTTTCGAATACGCGTTGACCAGCCCAAAGATCCGCGCTGGGCACACGCGATTCCGGACGTGCGCTTTTTGGGCGAGGGCGGGGGGACCGTCGTCCTCGAATGCCAGGGCCGCAGCATTGAGAGTGAGCAGGCACTGCTGCAAGCCGCCGCCAACGCTGGAACATTGCGAGAATTCACGCCCGTCCGCCCGCATCTTGCGGACCTGTTCCGGGATGTCGTAACCAAGGAAGAGGTCGGAAAATGAGAAACGTTCTCTTGGTGGCGCGCCGGGAACTCCAAGTTGGCGTGATGAAGCGTTCCTTTGTCATCACCACAGCGATCATGGTGACCCTCCTGGTGGCGGGCATTTTCGTGCTGAACTACTTCGTCACGCGGGACTCAGGCGAAAGAACGGAACGGATTGCGTTCACGGCAGATTCTTCCGTCCTCGTCCCCTCGATTGAGGCCACGGCGAGCGCGCAGGGGCTGGCTGTGGATGCTGTGACGGTCGCGGATAGGGGCGAGGGCGAGGCCGCGGTGATGGACGGCGACGTCATCGCGCTGATCATCGGGGAGCCGCCGACGGTGGAGGTGGCGTTTAAGGCCTCCCCAAATCAGACCATTATGCAGGTTGTTGCTCAGGCACTCCAGAGCCAGACGATTGCCGATCAAGTGTTGGCTCTTGGGGGCGATCCGCAAGAATTCACGCAGGCGGTTGCTTCCGCGGTGCCGACGGTGACGGTGTTGGATGGCGACATCGATGACTTCGGGCCGGCCTACATGGTGGCGGTCGTGGTGGCTTCGCTTTTGTTGTTTGGGCTGATGACTTCGGGTTCCATTATTTCTATGGGCGTGGTGGAGGAGAAGTCGTCGCGGGTTGTTGAGATCCTTCTGGCGACGATCCGGCCTTCCCAGTTGTTCGCAGGCAAGGTTTTGGGTGCGGGTTTGATCGGGCTTGTCCAACTGGTCTCGTATGGGGCGGGCGTTTTCTTAGCGGTGAAGATAACGGGCCTGCTGGATGGGTTTGACTTGCCGGTGGGTTCTGCGTTGTTGGGGATGCTCGGCTGGTTCATTCTGGGGTTCGCGTCGATTGGCACGCTGTGGGGTGGGCTGTCGTCGCTGGTGTCGCGCCAGGAGGACGTCGGTTCGGTCACCGCACCGATGATTTTCGCGTCGATGGTTCCGTTCTATGTAGCGATCTACCTGGTTCCCAATGCTCCGGAGAGCGCGTGGACGGTGAACCTTTCGATGGCACCGTTCTTTGCGCCGTTCGTCATGCCAGTTCGTGAGGTGTTTGCCGACGTTCCCGGTTGGCAGTTGGCCGTGTCGATTGCATTGAACTTGGCGGTGATCCCACTGATCGTGTGGGTGGCGGGCACGATCTATAAGCGCTCCGTCTTGCACACGGGTTCGCGGATGAAGCTGAGTGAGGTGTTCGCGAAGCGGGCCTAGAGGCCTGGGTCCTTCGTGGAGGGGCCGGGGGAGCGTCGCTGGAATCGGTGGCGAATCGGTGGCGAATCGACTTCTGGAGTCGGCCTCCGAAGGCCGGCGATCAGGCGCGCACCTCCAGCTGCGGAAGACTTCTTCTGTCGATGACCGCATCTAACCGCGATCCAAGCCCCATAATCTTCTGGTCCTGAATATCCAGGCGACTACCAAGAGCCCGGATGTCTTGACGCAAAGATTCGTGGCCATCGCGCATCTCTCCACGCAGGCTTTGCTCAACCGATTTGATCTCACGCCTTAGCGATTCATCCAGCCCGACGATCGTGGCGCGGAGGGCTTCATCTCCCGCGATTATTTCGGCACGGAGGCTTGCACCCATGGTTTCCATGTCGGCACGGAGGCTTGC
>CAYFOT010000051.1:6269-9800 GCA_964344825.1 uncultured Actinomyces sp. | reverse complement strand
AAGAAATCACCCAATTGGTCCTCAGTTTCGACAAGGGTCATATCGCCATGGAAGACCTAATCCAGGAAGTCGCGGACGTTAGCTCCAATAGCCGCTCCGAAACCGATGAGACACTTCCCGAAGCGCTAGATCTCCTGTTGGACAGAAATGAATGGCCGTACTTCCTTTGTGCGGTTGTGGAGGGGATCCGCGACGGGCGCGAGGGGCGGTTCCTGCATCCACTTGGGCAACCGGATCGATTCCTGCCTGTGCTTGAGCGCGTGCAGGAGAGGATCCTAGCGGCCCTCGACAACCCTCAACACCGGGATGAGGCAGTCCGCGCGTTCGCCTCCATGCCAGAGCAGATGCTTGCCTACGGCGCGTTCTTTGAGCGGTTCTTTGCGAAACTGACCGCCCTCGACCTGACGGTTACCGAGCGACTGGAGGTCAACCGCGCTCTCTACCTGACCACCAGCAAATACGCGGGCAGGATAAGGACCAGACTTGAGCTGGTGGATCCGTACATGGAAGAGCCAGCCGTCCTCGACCTGCTGGTAGAGATGGCTTTACATGAGGGGATACTGCCGTTCGGCGAGGTACTCACAACGATCCGCGAGGGCATGGAGGGCTTGTCGACGCAGCAGTTGGTCCGGCTTGCCCCGCTTCTAGCGATTGAGGACGAGGACGAGGCCGCAGTGAAGTGTGCTCGGCTGGTTCTGTCGCGCGAGGGCGTAGGCGTGCACGACCGTTACCTGATGGCGTTCATCCTGTGGATAAGCGGGGAAGAGGACGAGGGAATGGACGTCCTGTCCGCCTGGCCGCATGACCCGTGGGCCGGCGGTTGGCACACTTCCGGTCGGGAGTCACTGGCGTCCTACCTGCGGGCGCGTGACGCGAGCCCAGAAGAGGTCATCGAGATCCTGACGACGCATCCCGGCGGGTGGGCAAGGCGCTCCACTGCGGCTGTCGGCGCACTGAGTGCGCGGTTCGCATACATGCGCATGAAGGCGTCCCTGGCGTTGGGCGACAACGAATGGGCTGGTCGCGAAGCCTATGCGGTCATGAAATATCACGACGCCCGGGTCTACTCCCTGCACACGCAGGGGAGGGACCAGGAGTTCCCAGGCGCCCTCGTCAATCGGACAGCGGTGACCATGGACGAGTTGCGGGAGGCCCGCAAAGTGTTTGAGGCCAACCCCTTCGACACGGATCGCAGCATGATCCTTGCGGAAGGGTCGGTCTACTTCCGCGACCTGCGCTTTCCGTTGTAGGGGCTCAGGTAAGGCGCGGGCGGTACCATTTTCGTGCGTTCTTGGATTCGAGGACGATTGTGCCCTCGTTGGAATCCCAAACGCAGAAATTAGGAACGCTGTAGCCGTCTTCGCCCTGGATTGCTTCGGCTGGGAAAAGGTCTAGCTGGTAGCCGATCATGTGGCCGCGGGTATCCACCACGCGTAGCGTGCCGTACCCCTGAGCAAGCGCACGGAACCCCGTAGAGTTCACAGAACTATTTCCGAACCGGCCGTCGTAACTGGATATTCCCTCCTCCCAGTCGGATTCGCATGCCGCCGCGAGGAAATTCCTGCGCACGGTTTCATCGGATTCTACACGCAGGAGCTGGTCTTCCGTTGGTTCGTAAAGTTCAAAACCGCCCTCGTCATCCCATAACGCAAACCGGAGTCCGTCTGAATCCCAACCGCCCTCAACCGGATATTCCAACGAATGCACTGCGCTCAGCACCTTCCCGGTCCCCGTGTCGAAGACAGTGGCGGAGTTACGGTCCCCTGTCGCTATCCACCAGCCACTGGGATCCCAGCAGGCCTGCTCAGCGAGCTCATCGGCGAAGTCTAGCGTCAGAAACCAGTGTTTCTCCTGGCCAGTTCGGGTACTTACTGTCGCACAGAGTCCCCACTCATCAATAGTGACCAGATGGTCACCGCACGGTGCGATGCGTTCAACTGGGGAAACGTGCTTATGCAAAACTGTGGTGTCCTCTGTCGAGCCGACAAGACACAATCGTCCATCCTTGAGCCCTACAGCAAGCACGCCAGGCTGGACGAAAGCGAGTGCCGACAAAACAGGAGCTTCCTCTGCATCAGAGGCCGATTCATGGTCGCCCCATAGGTCGTACGCTTCGGCCGAGTCGGGACGTTTTGGCAACGGCGGAAATTGGGGAAGGAACTGATGCTCGGTTCCGTCGCCCGGATTTATCAGGCGAATGGTGGCACCTTGCCCAGAAGCAGCTAGAATTGCCCCGTCTTGGGACCAGGAGAGTGTTCGCTGGTAGGGGCGCCCGTCGCACGCAAATAGGGTCCACGCGCCCGTCACGGCCGGGGACTGGACCCACACGTCCCCGCCCTCGTCCCCCAATGCGATCATCTGCCCGTCCGGTGACCACTCCAACGCTTCAAATACCCGGTCGGTTGGCGGACAGGTGTAAAGCGGGCTGCCTGTTTCCGTGTCCAGCACCGCGATCTGGCCCCATTCAGACGCAACGGCCAACATGGATCCGTCCGGGGACCATGCGGCTGCTGTCCAAAACGCTTCTTCCTGGTCACCTGCAGCACCACTGCTAGCGCCGAGTGGCGGAGGATCTATAGCGAGCAAAAGATCGAATGTCGTTAGAAGCGTCAAGTCCTCATCTTCTTCGGGGTGCCACACATAAACGGCACCACCAGACTCCACCACCGCGAGGCGACCGTCCCATGACCACGCGTGTGCAAGCACAGAATCTAGTTCAGAACCATCCGGTCTGCGCCCAACACGGCGAACCTGACGACCCGCACGAACGTCAAAGACGCACACTTCCGCCGGATCCCATTCCGCCAAGGCCAGCCAACGCCCATCGGGAGAGATATCAGCGCACGAAGGGTCCAGACGAATGCCCGTGAGTCGCTCAAACGGTGGCGAAAGATCCATGATTCCTCCATGCGTGGTGACGGTCGTGAGGCGGGCGCCCTCGAACTTAGTGTAGGGGTCGCCTCACGCACCAACGCCGCGACAACACCTAGGAAACACCACAGGAAGACCGGGCGACCGCCAAGAAAACCACAACACCACCCCGAAGCAAGCAACGGCAACACGCCCCACCGCACACGTCCACCTGGGCAAAAGAGGCTTCGGGCCCACCGCGCATACCCTTGCAAGGCTTCAAAACGGCGTAATCGTGCGAGTCGTAGGGTCCTCACGGCTCAATCTCGGAATGCTTCGCGCGGTGTCGGTGCCAACAGCGGACATCTTCGCCTGGGTAACTATTGACGAGCCCTGGTTCGGATACGCCCCCTTCTGTTGGCCCCCGCATGGCAAGATAATATGCATGCAGCATGACACCTCTGACGAGTTGGCGTACCCGAAGCCGCGGCCAACGCTTAAGTTTCTCAAGCTCCTCCCAGAAGAGTCCCTAGCCCAGCAAAGAGATTACAAACTATTCAAGGCGGGGGCGGCCGACAAAATAACGGTCGGTGCGATCTCTCATCCGCTGATCGATAACGCTGCGCGTGAATTCCAAACTGGATTACCGGATAAACACGTTAGCTCAAGCAAGTCCGCTGG
>CAYFOT010000051.1:0-6169 GCA_964344825.1 uncultured Actinomyces sp. | reverse complement strand
GAGCCAACTGAAGAACGCCTGCATCGGGAGTTAATCCGGTCTGTCCTGCCGCTATTGCAACCCGACACGCAAAAGCATCATCCCGATTTTCACGTTGGCGGGGAGTTCGAAGTCCTAATCGAACTAACGCAAGCCAAAATCACCCAGCTAGTCGCACTCCAACTGCAAGACGCGCACGAAAGCCATCTGGAAATCACGTGCGAACCCAACACACTGCTGCATTATGTATCCAAGTTCGTGCTGGTAGAAGCCATGATAACCGGATCAGCAACTAGGGCTGTCTGCGGTACCTGGTTCGTCCCCACCAAGGATAAAGAGGCAGAACTCCCAATCTGTCCAAGCTGTGAAGAAAAACAACCCTATGCAGACTTAGCCAACCAGATAATCCGGCGGACCCAAATCTGACGCGTCATGACACTGCGGTCCAAGCGGGGACCCTTAGCCTGCTTAGCAGTTAAGAAGAGCGTTCAGCTCCGCAAAGTCCGACTCATCCAACTGTGCAGCTTCGTCGCGCACTGAATGCTGCGAGTGCACTTGGGTACCAAGGACATCCTGCAAGTAGGCATTTGCACGTTCATGGCGGTCAATGTAGTCCATCAGATCTGCCATCGCGATGCGACGGTTGTTCCCCACTAAACGATACTTAAGCAAACCACGATCCATGATCTTCAGTAGATGGGGACGGCTGACATTCAACAACGTCGCCGCCTTGTTGGGCGAAAGCTCTTGGTCAGATTCAAGGAACGATACATCAACACCACGGCTGATGGCTTCCAAAACGTTCTGAAGGACAACAGCAACTGGAGAACCCTGAGGCAAGGAAGAAGCGAAGCTTTCCGTGCGTTCAAAATCCTGTTCCGAGACTTCAGTTGCAACCAGAGTTACAGTCTTCATTTCGGTCTCCCCTCAAAAAGCGATCAACGACCTGAGCACCTTGTGCTCTAGATGTAATAACTGTAGCACCTGTAGCAACTGGTGTGTACGTGCATCCGCACACATAACCCGTCTATACCCGGCCCGTGCCTCTACTCCACCCCGAAGTCGAACCCTTCCGCCTTCCGGTGCCCGAAACGCTCCCGTAGGAAGTTGCCGGTGGTGGAGAGGTCAGCGGTCGTGTTGCTGTAACGGTTTGAGTAAAGGGCGTTGCTCTGGCCTGCCAACAATTCCAATTGCTCGACCAGCTCCGTATTCGGCGTCTTACCGTTGGGCTGGATCTGTTCCGTCATGGAAGGCGGGACAGCCAAATACCCTTTCAAGACCGAGGGCAAGTACTTCGTCGTCATGGCCTCCAACTCATACTCATACGCCGCGTCGTTGGAGGCGCTCTTGCGCTCGGCATCGATCAAAGCATCCAGTTCCTGGGCGATTTCCAGTACAGCGACGTAAGCCTCTGAGGGGAGCCTCTGCTTGTTGCGTTTCGCGGTTGAGATCACCCATGCCAGAGAGGACGAAAGATCGTCAAGAGATCCAGACGAGGGCGGTTGGTGCGCCGGTTGAGGTGCCGACTGGTACGCCGGCTGCGGTGTCGGTTGCGGCATCGGCTGTGGGAACGCGGCTGCCTGCCGCGCCGGCGGCGGCTGCTGCTGCGCATACGGAAGCGGCAACGGCTGCGGCGTCCGCGGCGGCGGCATCACCAGCGGCTGCTGCAGAGTGAAATCCTGATACGGCCTCGACCCGATCTGCGAGTAAGGCGGCGGATGTGCAATCTGCCCCTGTCGCAGCGGACTATTAGGCAGTGGCAACCACAGGTCACGCAGTTGGTATGAACGCACGCCGGATGCGACCATCGCTCCGACACCCAAGAACGCAGGCAACGCACCCAAGGTCCCCGGGGAAAGGGCGACCATTGCGGAGAAAAGGATGGCGTACAGGGCGCCCTCGGCAATCACCTTCGGCTTCTTTGAATAAAGGCCGATCACGAAGACGTAGTAAGCAACGAACCCGCCCAGAAAGAAAGCGCCGATCCCCCTCCCTATATTCCCCGGAGTCCAGCGGGACGGACCCGTACTCACCGGTTGCTCCCGTCCGTGGCGACGTCCGTGGAGTGACTACGCTCCAAATGATTCCGAGCGCGCATCACCTGCCCCTCCAGCGCGTCAACCGTCTGCTTCATCGACTTGTTGGCCTCAAGTTTGTACCGGTCAATCTCATCCAACGCCTGGAAAACGTTGTCGAACGCCTGCTGCAGTTTGCCGGTATCCACTGCGGCCGAGGTCGCCTGCTGCTGAATCGCAGTCCCCTGCGTGCGCAGCAGCTCAGAAGTCGAAACGATCATGTCGGAGGTCGTCGTATTCAACGCATCAATCTGCGCCAACACGATCTTCTGCTGCGCCAGCGCCTGCGACAAGATGACCGCCACCCGCAGCGCCGCCAAGGTGGTGTCGAGGGCGCGGTCCACACCTTTAATTAGCTCCGCGTTGTTCTTCTTCACCACGTCCAGCGACAGATACGCCTGCGCCGCCACCGCCAACTGCGTCATCAAGTCTTGGTTCCGCTGCCGGATATAGAAGAGGGCGTCGGTTTCGAGGGCGGTTGCATCATCGCCCTCGCCCCGCGCCTTCAGTGCGGCAATCCGCTGCTCAAGACCGTCCGCCAAGTGCCGGGCGAGCACCGCGTAGTTCGCCAACTGCCCCATCGCCGCCCACAGCGCATCCCGCTCCGTCTGGATCGCGGCGTTGTCTTGGCGAAGCTCATCCTGACCGCCCTTCAGCGACTTAGTGATGGCGTCCAGCTGCGACTGCGCGGACTCATACCTCAGGAAATACCGCTGGATGCCACTGCCGCCCGGCAAGAATTTCAGCAGACGCTTCGCCCCGGTCAGGTCGTGACGCTTGGGGTCCAGCTCCGCTACGATTTGGCGCAGTTCCTCCAGCGACTTGCCCGTCCGCGCCGCGGGATCGTCCCCACGTGCCGCAAGCGCCGCAGCCGGCCGTTGCAGCATCCGGTTCGTGGAGCGCGCCGCCGTCTCCATGGTGCCCTCCCCCAACTTCGTCAGTTGGGCCAGCATCGTGGCGAACTCCGGACTCTGCATGGGCTGTTCGAGCAGCTCATCAAGGAACTTCTCCGCGGTCTCCGAGTGCTTCCTCTGCGCACTCACGTCCACCATCACGAAGCCACCGACCTTTTCCGGCTGGAGTATCTCCACCTCAGGTACAGGCTTCGGCGCCTCCAGAATCAGCGGGTTTTCGATCGAGGGCGAGGACGGCGAGGACTCAAAATTCAGGTCCAGGGGGTTTGATGACATAAGTTGAGCTCCCCTATGCATAGGCTCCACGAGCAGCAGCACGGACCGCTACTGCGCCACGCCAGTTTACCACTCGGCCGATTTTGTACAGTCTGAGACGGGTTGAGCCTCAGGGAGTATCCGGTACTGGCCGCCCGCGGATCTTGCGCAGCCTGCGGCGGGTTACCTACAGGCCCAGCAGTTTCGCCTTCGCGGCGGCGAACTCCGCGTCCGTCAGGACCCCGTCGGCGTGCAGCTGCGCCAAGCGCAGTAGCTCCGTATTGAGGACCATCGCGGCGCTCTGCCGATCTTCTGGCGTGGGCGAGGACGAAGCGGACGAGGAGGAGGGCGACGCGGACGAGGTGGACGAGGGAGAGGCAGACGACGACGTGGGCGAAGACGAGGAGGGCGACGCGGAGGAGGATGCCGCGGGCGAGGCACCAGACGCGGCGGTCGCGTTGGACGTACCGTCCGCCCTCGCCCCGGACGCGCCACCTGCTTGCGTGGCAAACGGACCCTGCGCCTTCGCCCCCGGCGCACCGTCCGCCCTCGCCCCGCTGCCCGAATCCCTGCCGTTGGTGCGTGGTCCACCGGACTGCGCGTCGTTGGCGGCCTTGCCGATGAGCACCGCGCCCTGGCGGAAGTCGAGGACGTCGTCCAACGTGACGTACTGGGGGCCGGAGGCGGTGATGACGGTGACGGTTATGCTGCCGACTCCCCGGAACTTTTGGGAGAGGTTTTGGGTGGCGGTGACCTCGCGGATGTCTCCTACGCGGATGTGGCGCCCGCGGGAGGAGAAGACGCCTTCTTCGATGATGAGGTGCTCGGCGGTGAGTTTGTAGGTGGCGCCGCCGATGCCCGTCATGGGTTTGCTGACGGCGGCCCACATCGCGTTCGGGTCCATGGTGGGGTCGGGCCGGGCCGTCATGCGTGCGCCGAGATCCTGCAGGCTACCCCGCAGGCCCGACTTTCGGCTGGCGTCGCCTTGGGCGTTGTTCGTCAGTACGTCCTCAGTCCACGCATTGCCGTCCCACCAGCGTTGGAGCCCGGAGCCGTCGTCGTACCAGCCAGCAGGGATACCCGACATTCGGTTCCTCCAAACCATCGACGACTACTTACGCTCGCTTGACGAGCCCGCGTGGGCGGTCTTGCGTGCGCGCCCTAGGTTTCACGAGCACGCAGGCGGCCACTCGGGCGCGCCTTGGGTTTCAGTTTACAGAGTGCGCGCCCGGGTGCGGTTCGAGGGCGTTTTGGGCCGACTCACGCACCGTGCTGCGCTGCCGCTTTCCGGTATAGGCTCCCTGGTACGCCGCGATCACAAGGCACGCGACCGTGAAGACCACCAGCAGAAACGGTCCGCCCACTCTGAGCGCCACAAAGAATGTCTCAAAGACGAATGAGCCTACGAAGTCCAAGCCGTGCTTGTCCCACAGCCTAGGGGTTAGGTACCAATCCTTCGGGGACTGGAACAGTCCACCGTTAGACGTCCACGTCGTGAAGATAACGAAGCAGAAGACTGCGAACGGCAACGCAAGAGCGCTCCAAGCGGCAATCGAGCGCCGGTACCGCTGCGCTTTCGAGGGCGCGTCGGAGAAAATGTCCGCATTCGGCTCCGCGTTGAACGAGACGAAGTACTGCACCCCACCCTTCTGGGAGCCGGTCAGGAGCTGCCAGCCCGAATCAGAGAACAACGTCAAGTAATCCGCGTAGTCATCCGCGCTCATTGACGGCTGGTAGTCGACGCGGACAACCGCTGTTGAAAACACTGACTATGTGAGCCATGCGCTGGGTGTCCGCTGCTAATAGTTGGGCGCCAGGAGGGGTGATTTGGTAGACCTTTCGGCGCGGGTCGTCGCTGTCGAGCTGCGCGATTAACCCCTGCTTCAGGAGATTCGCCAACGCGCCATACAGGGTGCCCGGCGCCAGCTTCACCTGTCCACCGCTCATCTGCTCAACCCGCGACATGATCAGGTACCCGTGGGCGGGGTGTTGGAGGTCTAGTTCTCTGCGAAGTGGCACGTGGACGTTCACACGCTAAAGTCCGAGTTTCGAGCCATCGGCGACGCGCCTGAGACCGACAATGCGGAGGTATCAAACCAACTGACGCGGCGCTCCGATACCGGGTTCGTGGAGATCACTAAAACTGGACAACCGGTATGAGCTTTCAGAGTTCGGGTGATATCCAGTCGTAGTCCAGCAGTCCGTTTTCCAAGACATATTTTCGAAAGCCCCCAGACTCAAAAGGTAGGTAGTACTTGGTCGCCAAGAGGTCGTCGGCCAAAGCCTCGACCGATTCAAGCGTTAGCTGCTTCTTGCGGACGGCATCGACTAACAGCTGCACAGTGGATACGACCTTCATTCCTTTCTCCTCAGCAAGCAACCTTGGGGTCTCGTCGTCGAGGACGACGGTGCATCCAAAAATCTCTCCCATCGCAAGCACCCCGCACTCCCCGCGGTTAGATTTGCCCTCTACAAGACTCTTTGCGTAGGCGGAGTATGCCATGAGAAAGTCAAGGCTCTCGTCACGATAGACGCCAAGCCAACTGTCCTCGAGAACCTGTCGTAAGGCTGGACTATACTCCGAAGCCTCGTGAAGCTCGCTCTCCACTGACTGCGGTATCAGCGCGGTCGCCCCCGACGGAATCAAAAAACGCAGCGGGCCCAGCCACCCTGCCTCTGCAAAGTGCCGGAGAGGACCCGTGTCGAAGACCCACGCCTGCGGCGTGACTCTCACGATACGTACTTCCAAATCTCGTCATGCCGCTTCCTTCGCGGCTCAGGCAAGTCGGGCTCATCGAAGGTACCGCGAAGGAGCCCAAGGGCACGTTCACGACTCACCTTGCCCTCAGTCACCAGCTTCAAGACAGAGTTTGCATAGGCCCGCGGCACCGAGGTTCCTTTCAACTCTTCCCGAGGCACGTACAGATTTAGTCGGACCATGTCGGC
>CAYFOT010000050.1:8308-10357 GCA_964344825.1 uncultured Actinomyces sp. | reverse complement strand
GGGCGCGCCGTGCGTGCTGACGCCTACACCCGTGGGCGCTGCCGCGGCAGCGCTTAGCGAGGCAGACAACGCTAGGCACGTGCCTAGTGCGGCTCCGATGAGCCGCACTTGTCTGGGTAACTTTCTCTTGTGGTTCATTCCTCTTGGACTCTCCTTAGTTGGCAAGATCCCGGTGCAAGAAGGTCTCGCACTGGGAACAAAACTAAGAAAATCGCAGGCCCAAAAGGGGAGGGGAAAGGCGGAGCTGTGGATTACGCCAGAATGGCTGCCCTGTGGATAACAGGCTCTTTGTGTGCGGCACCCGGTAGGGACCGTGCCGGTAGAGACTGTGCCGGTAGATGGTGGCCCCCTGGCAGGCATGGTGTAGCTGCGGAGGTTACGATCTGTTCGGAGGGTGGCGTCACCCGCTTAGTTCGCGGCTGACTGATGTTGCATCGCCAGTTGGTTGGAAGGCCTTAGGTGTCGGGGGAGCCTCGGCGGGTTGCGAGCTCGATGTGGCAGTGCCCCGTGTCTAGCAACGAACGTTGTGGCACATGGTCGATGGTTAATCCCGGGATTAACCATCGAAGTTGGGGATAACCATCGGTCTTAGGCCCGACTGCTCTCATCCGGGAGCCTTCTGGGGCGCCCAATAACGCCGCGGCCCTCACGTCAAACTCTCGCCACCCAACAATCTGCGAACTGTGAGGCCTTCGGGAAGCCTGCGTTGCGGTCGATGTGTCCTTCGGAAGCCTGTTTGCGATCGACGCGTCCGGTTTGCGTGAGCCTCTGCCCGGAGCCAATCAACTAGGCCCCACCACGCGCAGAGCCCAGCCACGCGCAGAGCCCCACCACGCGCAGAGCCGGGCCACGCGCAGAGCCGGGCCACGCGCAGAACCGGGCCGCCGCAGAACCCAGCTGCCGCAGAACCACCTTTAAGCAGGCAACAAAAGAGGGGCCCCGCCTAAGCGGAGCCCCTCAATCAGGTTTTAGCGGATCAGTGCACCCTTAGCGGGCGAACGACCTGATGATCTCAACAATGCCGTAAACGATTGCGGAAAGGCCAATGACCCACCACAGTGCAACCGCGCCCCACATCGGGGTGAACAGCAGCACAAGGCCAGCCAGGATGGAAACGATCCCGTAGAAGACCGCGCCGCCCTTGGACGAAGCGCTACCCAAGGTCGCGAAGGCCAAGATGCCCTCATAGATCCAGGTAACGCCGATCATGATCGCAATGAACACGAAGAAGAATGCCGAAGTTGACTGCAGGCTTCCAAGAGCGATGATTCCGGAGGCGACAAACAGGACACCCAGCAGGATTCTCCAGAGCCGAGCCCCGAATCCCATCCCTGCCGAGAACAAGCCAGCGCCGACATACACCAAGCCAGCGACGATCACGTAAACGGCAAAGATGCCGGTTACGATCATGGCCGTCTTCATGGGCCAGACCATGATCGCGATGCCTGCTGCCAAGGAAAGCAGACCAAAGATACCTAGGGCCATGCGTAGCTTTCCAGCTGCCGCACTTAGGGCGTTAATACTCATTTTCAAACTTTCTGCGTAAACGATTTGGGTCCGGGAGTCTGCATCCAGCAGAAAGTCGAGTGTTTCCTTCCACCTACGCCAAGTCTTCAGCGTCTAGGAGGCCCTTCTGGTAGGCCTTCGCCAAACGACGGGGAATTGTGATCTCACGGCCACCAACCTTGATGGTCTGAAGTTCCGTCATCTTGGCTTTCCATGCCGAGCGGCGTGTACGGGTATTGGAACGCGACATCTTGCGCTTGGGAACTGCCATGCGAAGTCGCTCCTCTCAACTCTCTCAGTCTGTCTCCCACCTCAGGATACTGCGAACAGTGCATTGAGGCGCGAGGGCACGGTCCACGTGCCCTCATCGAACTGCCTAAGTCTGCCACGTTTGCGGGTAACGTCGCCAGTTCGAGGGCGTTAAATGAGCTGTGAGGTTGCTCCCCGCTCGGCGGCGGGCATTGCAGAAGGGGCACCGGCTTCGGAGGTTCTCGGTGGTCGGCCCCGCGCGGTGGCGGGGGATCGGGGCGAGGGCGGGCGCGG
>CAYFOT010000050.1:5433-8208 GCA_964344825.1 uncultured Actinomyces sp. | reverse complement strand
GCGCGGTGGCGGGGGATCGGGGCGAGGGCGGGCGCGGCATGGGACAATCCCTCCATGAGAACGTTGGTGGCGGGGACGGTGGCGCAGGCGGAGACGGAAGTGAAGAGGTCTCGCTTCCTCACAGTGGTGTCCCCGGTGGTTTCTGAGGTGGAGGCCAGGGAAGTGATCGCGGCCGAGCGCGCGAAATATCCGGACGCGCGTCACCACTGCAGTGCGTTCGTCCTCGAATCCGTTGGTGCCACGCCCCGCGCGCACTTCTCCGATGACGGCGAACCGTCGGGCACTGCGGGCGCACCCATGCTGGAAGTGTTGGTCGGTGCGGACCTCATCAACGTGGTCGCCGTAGTCACGCGCTACTTCGGCGGCACGCTGCTGGGGACCGGCGGACTGGTCCGCGCTTATGCCGGAGGGGTGCAGGCCGCCCTCGCCAATGCAAAACTTGCCCAGATCATGGTGCTACCTAGGTTTGAGGTGCGCGTGGACCCGCAGGTCGCCGGCAAGGTGGATTCTGAGATTCGCCGCCGGAACTGGGCCATTACGGACGCGCAGTGGGGTAACGACGTCGCGTTCACCTTCACGGTTCCCATCGAGGACGAGGCGGACGTGGAGCCGCTTTTGGCGAATCTGACTCGCTCGGAACCGATGCTGCGGCGTCTGGCCGACATTAAACAGGAAGTTCCGCTGGCGGGCGGATAATCGCTTGGCGCGGACTTGCTTGCGGCGCTGTCCCCCGATGCCCCTATGATTTAGCGTAGCAGGGCCTTTCGAAATAGGAAGAAGAGTGGCATGACCAAGATCTACCCCGCAATTGATGCAACAGTTGGGAATACTCCGCTGGTGCGTCTCGGACGGACCGCTCCGCAGGACGTTGACCTTTTGGCGAAGGTTGAGTACTTCAACCCGGCCGGGTCGGTGAAAGACCGCATCGGACGCCAGATTATTGAGGCGGCGGAGGCCAGCGGTGAGCTGAAGCCCGGTGGCACCATCGTGGAGGGAACGTCCGGTAACACCGGAATCGCGCTGGCGATGGTTGGCGCGTCGAAGGGGTACAAGGTCGTTTTGTGCATGCCGTCGTCCATGTCGAAGGAGCGGCGCGCGATCGTGCGTGCTTACGGTGCGGAGCTGATTCTCACTGAGCCGGCGTTGGGAATGAAGGGTGCGGTTGCCGCGGCGCAGGCGTATGTGGCGGAGCATCCGGGCTCGATCCTGGCGCGGCAGTTTGAGAACCTGGCGAACGTTGAGGCGCACATGCAGACGACGGCCGAGGAAATCTGGCGCGACACCGACGGCAACGTCGACATTGTGGTTGCGGGCATTGGCACCGGTGGCACGGTGACCGGCGTTGGTAAGGTCCTGAAGGAACGCAATCCAAACGTACAGATTGTGGCGGTTGAACCTGTGGATTCCCCGCTGCTCACCAAGGGAACCGCGGGGCCTCACATAATCCAGGGGCTGGGCGCGAACTTTGTGCCCGCGATTCTGGACCAGAGCGTCATCGATGAGGTGATTGATGTCGAGGGCGAAGCGTCACTTGCAGCCAGCCGGGCCGTTGCGGCCGAAGAGGGGCTGCTGGTGGGGATCTCCTCGGGTGCTGCGCTTGTGGCGGCCAAAGAAGTCGCTTCACGTCCGGAGAATAAGGGAAAGACTATTGTGGTGGTATTGCCCGATGGCGGGGAGCGGTACCTCAGCACGAAACTGTTTGAGGAATACTTAGACTGACCCTTCACTTTCCAACTGGAGCACGCATGAGCAATGTCGTAACGAGGGGCCTGAAGGTCCTGCAAGAAGACCTGCAGGCCGCCCTCGACCGTGATCCGGCGGCAGAGAACCCGGTGGAGGTCGCGCTGACTTACCCTGGGCTGCACGCCGTGTGGGGATACCGCGTTGCTCATGCGTGTTGGGACAGGGGCTTGCGTTTCCCGGCGCGCCTGATCCAGAACACGACGAGGTTTTTCACGGGCGTGGACATCCACCCGGCAGCCAAGCTGGGCCGAAGGCTCTTCATTGACCACGCGATGGGCGTGGTGATCGGGGAGACCGCGGAGGTGGGTGAAGACGTGATGATCTATCACCTGGTGACGCTTGGGGGGACCTCCAATAAGCCGGGCAAACGCCACCCCACGGTTGGGGATCGCGTGGTGCTTGGTGCCGGGGCGAAAATACTGGGCCCCGTCACGATTGGCGCCGACGCGAAAGTTGGTGCGAACGCCGTGGTCGTGCGGGATGTTCCCGAAGGTAAGGTCGCGGTGGGTGTGCCTGCGCGTCTGGTTGGGGAGAAGCACCCGAACAGGATCGGTTGTACGCACTAGCCGGCAAAAGCTGTCTCTCGTCTCCGCATATGAACTACGCTTGAAGCATGAGCGAACTCACAATGAAGGCGGATACGAAGGCTATCCAAAATAGTGGACATCGTGAGGGACTGGAACTGGCAACCCTGACCTTCTACGACATTCCTGCACTCGCTGCGCTGGCGGCGGCTGCTTACGGAAACCCGGCAACGGCAGAAAGCCTGTGGGAAGCAACTGATGAGATGCGTCTTTACTTTGACGGCGCGTTTGGTGCTCCCCGGGATGATTCGTTTGTTGGAGCCTGGAAAGATGGGGAGCTGGTAGGGGCGGCGTTCGTCGTTCTGGATGCGCCTATAGATGGTGTGCCGCGCGGACCGTTCGTGATCGACCTGATGGTGGATCCGAAGTGGCGCCGCCAAGGGATCGGGTCGGCTCTGGTGAATGAGTTGGCGGAGCGCGTGGGCAGCTGGGGGTATGACGACTTGGC
>CAYFOT010000050.1:0-5333 GCA_964344825.1 uncultured Actinomyces sp. | reverse complement strand
AATCGAAGGATGTGGTGCCTCATCGATACTCGTGCCCGGGAACATCCTTCGATCATTCGCCACATCCTTCGGTCAGGCACTAACCAGCGAAATGCTCTTGGGTCGCGAGCCCGAAGCTGCCATCACCTCTGGCAGGTGGAGCACCAGAAAAGGTTCCGCCCGGCCATGACTTCGGTTTTCACCGGATTGCCGCATGAAAGGCAGGGCTGACCCGCGCGTTTATAGACGAACCACTTCTTTGCCTGTGGATCATCCGCATGCACATCGTCGGAGACAAGCGCCGGGTCCACGGTGCGGATGCGCCCGGTCACCACGCCTTCGTTCAGCAGGTACACGAAGTCTCCCCACAGCTTCCCCAGCCGTTGGGCAGACACGTTCGCGCCCTTCCTATGCGGCGAAATACCTTGGCGGAATAGTGCTTCAGCACGATAGATGTTCCCAACCCCTGCGGCAACACTCTGGTCCATCACCAGCTCACCGACCGTGCGGCGGCTGGCGCGGACCCGGCGAATGAACTCTTTCCTCAGCAGGTCCGGGTCGGTTTCATCGTCCAGCGGGTCGGGTCCTAGACGACCGAGGACCTCCTCCACCCCAGCCGCATCCAGCACCTCACACTGGGTCGGGCCGGACAGGTCCGCGGCCACCGAGTCCGTCACTATCCGCAAGCGCACCGCACCTCGCGGTGGTGGGGGAGTCCAGCCCGTGGGTCCCGGCTCCGAGCCGCCCTCGCCATCCGAGTCACCGCTCACTGCGTCCGTGTCCACATTCCCGGAGTTGAAGTCGGGGTCCAGCCGCACGCCCTCATTCGAATCGGGGCCCACCTGCGCAGCTACCGCGATCATTTGGTAGGCGTCGCCACCGGAGTCACCGACGTCCGTTTCATCGTCCTCGTCACGAACATCGAGGGTGCCCGGACCGCTGTCCAGACTATCGACTGTGGTGCGGGCGTCCAGGGGTGCCGTGTCGGGGTCGAGGGCGACTGACCGTGCGGCTTCATCCTTTCGGTCCAGCTCCGCGACCTCCCCATTGCGCGACGTCACCCCGAACCCCTCATCCCCGCTGAAGCGCCCATCGGGAAGTCGCGGCGCACCAATCGAGGGCGTCACATTCACCGAGGGAGTCCCGTAAAAACGCCACGAACCGTACAAACCCAAGTGCACGTGCAGCCACAGGGACGGGCCGGAGTCATCCGCGGGCGTGAAGCGGAGGAAGAGGTGCTTCCCAACCGACTCTGCCTCCGTCATCACCATGCCGTCCAGTGCTGCCGCGCCGCCCGTGAACCGGCCCTGGGGCGAGGACGTCCTACAGACACTCCCCACGAACCAACGTTCAAACGCCAAGGCTAGGCGGCGCAGCGAATGACCTTCCGGCATGGCAGGCTGCTACTTCTTGCGCGGTGCGACGAAGTTGACCAGTTTCGGCGCGCGGACGATGGTACGCATCGGCTCATCACCGGCAAGGGCGCGGACCACAGGCTCCGCCTCCCGCGCCATAGTCACAAGAGCCTCATCCGTTATGTCCGCGGGGACTTCCAGCTTCGCGCGCAGTTTCCCGTTGACCTGCACGATGCACGTCACGGTGTCCTCCACCAGTAGCGACTGATCCTCTACGACAGGGAAGTCGTGGAGCGCCAGGGGAGTGGTGTGACCAAGCTTCGCCCACAGTTCTTCCGCCACATGCGGCGCCACTGGGGCAACCATGAGAACCAACTGTTCAGCCGGCTCCCGTGGGACCGCATCCAGGCCGGTGAGGTGGTTGTTGAGGACGATCATGCGTGCAATCGCAGTGTTGATGCGCATGTTGTCGTACTCTTCGGTTACCTCAGTGATGGTGCGCGCGGCCAGCTTCTTGGTTTCCAAGTCAGGGGGCGTGTCGACGACGGTGACTTCACCGGTTTCCTCCGAAACGATGTTGCGCCACAGGCGCTGCAAGAATCGGAAGGAACCCGCAACCGCACGTGTCTCCCACGGTCGGGAGAGATCCAGCGGTGCCATCGACATCTCAAACAGCCTGAAGGAGTCAGCGCCGTAGCGGTCACACATTTCATCTGGCGTGACGGAGTTCTTCAGGGACTTGCCCATCTTCCCGTACTCACGCGTGACGGGGCGCCCCTGGTATGTAAACCCGGTCTGCTCATCCCCGACGACGTCTTCGGCCGGGACATACACCCCACGTTCATCCGTATACGCGTAAGCCAGGATGTAGCCTTGGTTGAAGAGCTTGTGGAATGGCTCAGGCGCCGTCACGTGGCCCAGGTCAAACAGCGCCTTCTGCCAAAAACGCGCATAAAGCAGGTGCAGAACCGCGTGCTCAACACCGCCTACATACAGGTCAACACCGCCCGATGGCTTCCCTTCGCGCGGGCCCATCCAGTAAGTGTCGTTCACCTTCTCAATCAGGTGAGCCGCGTCGTGGGGGTCCACGTACCGCAGTTCGTAGTAGCAGGAGCCCGCCCAGTTCGGCATCGTATTCGTGTCCCGACGGTACTCTTGGACGCCGTCCCCTAGGTCCAGTTCAACGTTCAGCCAGTCCGTGGCCCTGGTCAACGGGGTTTCGGGGGAGGAGTTCGCGTCCTCCGGGTCGTATGTCTTCGGGGAGAAGTCATCCAGGTGGGGCAGGAGAACCGGCAGCTGGTCCTCTGGGAGCGCGTGCGCACGGCCCTCCGCGTCGTAAACGACGGGGAACGGCTCCCCCCAGTAACGCTGGCGGGAGAACAGCCAGTCACGCAACCGGAAGGTAATGGTGGCTTCACCAATCTCTTCGGCAGCCAGCCAGTCGATCATCTTATTGATCGCATCTTCCTTACCCATCCCGTTGATGGAGAAGTCACCGCGCGCGGAGTTGACGATCGCGCCATCCCCGGTCCAAGCACTGTCCTCAATGCTGAACCCTTCAGGCACCTCAATCCCCTCAACCCCGGTGGGGTCAATGGTCTGAATGATGTCAATGTCGAAGGTCTTCGCAAACGCAAAGTCACGGTCGTCGTGCGCAGGAACAGCCATGATTGCGCCCGTGCCGTAGCCCATCAGGACGTAGTCGGCAACGAACACCGGGATCTCAGTTTCGTTCACCGGATTCACGGCATACATCCCGGTGAACACACCGGTCTTACCGCCCGCTTCGGCCTGGCGTTCTTCATCCGTCTTCGCCGCAGCCTCCGCCTTATAGGCGAAAACGGCCGCAGCAGGACCCGCGTAACCGCCAGTCCACGCATCCCGCGTGCCTTCAGGCCACTCAGCCGGAATCGCACCATTGTCCAACATGGGGTGCTCGGGCGAAACAACCATGAACGTCGCACCAAACAGCGTGTCCGGGCGCGTTGTGAACACCTTCAGGTCCCCAACCCCCGGAACATCGAACGTCACGGTGGCACCGCGCGACTTCCCAATCCAATGCCTCTGCATCAACCGGACCTTCTCCGGCCAATCGATGTCAGTGAGCCCCTCCGTCAGCCGATCCGAATACGCGGTGATCCGCATATTCCACTGGCGCAGGTTCCGCGTAAACACCGGGAAATTCCCGCGCTCACTACGCCCCTCTGCCGTCACTTCCTCATTGGCGAGGACGGTACCCAGCCCCGGGCACCAGTTCACCGGCGACTCCGACAGGTACGCCAAGCGGTAACCGGAAAGAATGTCCGCCCGTTCGCCCTCGCTCAAATCCGCCCAATCGCGACCATCCGGCGTTGCCCGCTCACCACTCTCGAACTGCTCCACCAACTCCGCAATAGGGCGCGCCTTCCCCAGGCTGCCTTCTCCGTTCGGCATTTCCGGGTCAAACCAGGAGTTGTAGATCTGCAGGAAAATCCACTGCGTCCACTTCACGTAGTCATCGTCAATGGTCGCCAGCCCGCGCCGCTCATCATGGGACAGCCCCAGCCGCCCCAACTGGCGCGTGAAAATCTCCATCGCATTCTCAGTCGTCACACGCGGATGCTGCCCCGTCTCAATCGCGTACTGCTCCGCCGGCAACCCGAACGCGTCAAAACCCAAGGTATATAGGACATTCTTCTGCTTCATGCGCTGGTAACGCGCCAAAATATCGGTCGCAATGTAACCGAGCGGGTGCCCAACATGCAGCCCCGAGCCCGACGGATACGGGAACATATCCATCACGAACCACGGGTCAAGCTCCGAGCGCGGCCCCGCCAACTCACCCGTCGGGTTATCAGCGTTGAAAACGCCTTCTTCCGCCCAGATCTTCTGCCACTTACTCTCTATCTCACCAGCCATTTTCGCGTCGTAGCGAAATGGGGGCACAT
Organism: uncultured Actinomyces sp.; assembly: GCA_964344825.1. Lineage (GTDB taxonomy): Bacteria > Actinomycetota > Actinomycetes > Actinomycetales > Actinomycetaceae > Scrofimicrobium. The sequence goes on along the minus strand of CAYFOT010000050.1, from coordinate 1,072 downwards.
CAGATACAGGGGCGCCTGTCTGCTCAGCCATGCTCATTTTCCTCCCAAGAGAATGTCGGCTTCAAGGTTAGCGCAGGCCTCCGACAACAAAGGACCCGCGGCCAAGGGGTGTGCTGGTTGCCATGAATTTGGGGACAATATAGGCATGAGTACAGTTTTTGAGTTGATCATCGACGGACAGATCCCCGGCAGGTTCGTGTGGGCGGACGACGTGTGCGTCGCCATCATGACGATTGAGCCGGTGGCGCCCGGTCACGCCCTCGTCATTCCGCGTGAACCTGTGGATAAGTGGACGGAGTTGAGCGAGGGCGTCCTCGCCCACGTCATGCATGTCGCCCAGAAGATCGGGCGCGCGCAGGAGGCCGCATTCGACGTTCCGCGCACGGCCGTCGTGATCGCGGGATTTGAGGTCCCGCACACGCACGTGCACGTCATTCCGGCGAGGACGGAGGGGGCGGCCTCGTTGACGAACGCCTCGCCCGCGGACGCGGAGGAGTTGGACGGGGCCGCCCTCGCCCTCCGTGACGCATTGGTGAGCGCCGGGTATGGGGAGTTTGTGCCGACTGTGGTGGGCTCGCCCTCGACCCGATAGACGCCCGCGTCCGCGTGGTGCGGTGCTGCGCGTCGGTTACCAAGCGTGCCGCGGGTCGCCCAGTTAGAAGAGGAACCCGATCTTGTCGGACAGGGTGATTACGATGACGAGGACGACCAGAAGGTAGAGGACCAGCGCGATCGCCCATGAGTAGCGCAGGATGGAGCGGCCCGCCGACGTGCTGCCCGTGCCGAAGGATCCGGTCGAGGCCGCGCCGCCCAACGCCAATGGCAGGATTCCCAGCGTGGCCACCCAGGTGAGCATGCAGTACGGGCAGAGTGTGCGGAACTCCGTGACCGACGCGAAGAGGAAGAAGACGACGAACGCCAGGCCCGCCAAGGCGCCGGCGCTGATGCCCAACCAGACGATTTTGGGGAGCGTGCCGCGGAAGGTGACTACCGCGCCAAGGGCCAGCAGCGCGCCGAACGCGACCAGGCCCAGCGCGGAATTCGGTATGCCCAAAAGGTGCGCTTGCGGGGA
>CAYFOT010000049.1:0-10431 GCA_964344825.1 uncultured Actinomyces sp. | reverse complement strand
CGCCAGATACCGGATTCGCGCCGGAACTCGAACAGGAGCCAAAGGAATGAGCAAGCCAAGCCTAGATGTAGGCGTAATCGGCATGGGGCACGTCGGCCCGGCAATAGCGTCGGCGATGCGCGCCTCGGGCGCCACGATCGTCGGGGTTTCCGCGCGTTCAGAAGAGGCCAAGGACCGTACCGAAGCAATGCTTCCGGGCGTTGAAATCATGGACCCCGAAGAGGTCGCGCGCAGGGCGCAGGTGCTTTTCCTCGCGGTCCCTGACGCTCAGATCGAAAAGGTCACTCAACAGCTCGTCGGCGCGGATGTGATCCGTCCGGGCACCGTCCTCGTCCATCTGTCCGGCGCTCTCGGGATCAAGCCGCTTGAAAGCGCCGCCAAGAAGGGCGCAATCACTTTGGCGCTCCACCCCGTGATGACATTTTCGGGGACTTCGCTGGACGTGTTGCGGTTGCTGGGGTGCCCGACTGCGTATACGTGCTCGCCGATCGCGGAGCCCGTCGCCCTCGCCCTGATAGATCAGTTGGGTGGGGATGCCTTCGCCCTCGCGGAGGAGGACAGGGGCCTCTACCACGCCGGGCTGGCCCACGCCGCGAACTACCTGGTCACGCTGGTTGCGCAGGGCGCGCAGGTGCTTGGCGCCGCGGGCATCGATGAACCCGAACACGTCCTGACGCCGCTGATCAAGGCGGCTGTTTCGAGGGTGCTGGAGGAAGGCATGTCCGGCCTGACCGGCCCCGTTTCGCGTGGCGACATGGCGACTGTGGATGCGCATTTGGATGCGCTGGACTCTGTCCCGGAGTTGGCCGCTGTCGGGCGGGCCTACCGCGCGATGGCCCAGGCGACGAAGGCTGCTCTCCACGGGGACGAGGGCGGTCCGCTGGTCGTCCACTCCCGCGCTGACCTGCAGGCGGCGCTGGCGGCGGACCCGCGGCCGACGGGACTGGTGATGACAATGGGCGCGCTTCACGAGGGGCATTTGGAGTTGGTGCGGTCGATCAAGACGCCCTCGAACAAAGTGGTCGTCACGATTTTCGTGAATCCGGAGCAGTTCGGGCCGGGGGAGGACTACGACAAGTATCCGCGGACGCTCCAAGCGGACGTGGAGGCCTTGGAGGGCGTTGGCGCCGACATTGTTTACGCGCCCAGCGTGGAGGAGGTTTACCCCAGCCCGCCCGTTGTCCACATCCAACCGGGTCCCGCAGCCACTGTCCTGGAGGGCTACCTGCGCCCGGGGCATTTCCAGGGGGTGCTGCAGGTGGTCGGCAAGGTCATGAATCTCGTGCAACCGGACACCGCTGTTTTCGGGCAGAAGGACGCGCAGCAGTTCGTGAACATCTCCCAGATGGTGCGGGATTTGGACATGCCCGTGCGCCTGATTGAGGCGCCAATCGTCCGGTCCGAGGGCGGTCTGGCACTATCCAGCCGCAACGCCTATCTTTCGAGGGCGGAAGCCCACCTTGCCAGGGCGCTCTACCGGTCCCTGCGGATCGGTGCGCAGGCCGCGCGGGACGGGAATAGCCCGTGGAACATAGTGGGGATCGTTGCTGAGCGGCTCTCGCAGGACCCCGCTATTGAGACCCAGTATGTGGCTCTGGCCGACAAGAACACGTTTGATGTTTTCGCGCTGTGGACTCCCGACGGGGACGACTTGGGTGTTGAAGAGTACACTCCCGTTTCTGAGAGGACGGCAGCATACTTGTTAGTAGCAGCGAAAGTTGGGCCGGCAAGGCTCATAGACAACGTGATCGTGGAGGTCTCATGACGCCGCAGGCGATATCCGCAAACGGAGAAGCGCCCCGCCCAAATGGTGAACCCTTGGTTTACCGCGAAATGGTTGTTGGAAAGATTCACCGCGCGACCGTCACAGGCGCCGACGTCGACTACATCGGGTCGATTTCAGTGGATACGGACCTGCTGGATGCCGCAGACATCTACATTGGGCAAAAGGTTGACGTCGTGGACGTCACCAACGGTGCGCGCCTCACGACTTACACGATTCCAGCTCCCGCTGGCTCCGGCACGGTCCAGTTGAACGGTGCTGCCGCACACCTGGTTCACCCCGGTGACTTGGTCATCATCATCGCGTACGCGTCCATGCCGGAGCAGGTGGCGCGGCAGCGTAAACCGGCGGTCGTGCACGTGGACGAACGCAATCACGTGGTTGATTTGGGGTCGGATCTGGGCGCATAGGCGCGTGTGAGATCTGTTGACTCCTCCGTGCGACAGCCCTTATTTTATGCGCGTGCACTAGCATGTACGCGTGACTAAACAGCTTTCTTCCACGCACGGTTCTTCCAACACGGGCACCTCAGATGTCCCAGAGCAGATCAAGATCAGAACGGAAAAACGTGAGCGCCTGATTGAGGCTGGGCGTAATCCGTATCCGGTGGAACTGCCCATAACGTCCTCGATCGAAGAGGTACGCGCGAAGTACGAAGACCTTGAGGTCGGGGAAGAAACCCAGGATTTCGTGGGCCTCGCGGGCCGCGTCGTGTTGTCCCGGAACACTGGAAAACTGTGCTTCGCCACGATCCAGGATGGGGAGGGGCGCCGGCTCCAAGTCATGCTGTCCGCGCGTGAAGTTGGCACGGAGTCCCTTGCTGACTACAAGACGGACGTGGACCTGGGGGACATCCTCTTCGTCTACGGTCGCGTCATTTCGTCGCGCAGGGGGGAGCTTTCCGTCCTCGCAACACCCGATCCGGAGGCGGGGATTCCGGCGTGGGCGCTGGCGTCGAAGGCGTTGCGCCCGCTACCCAAGGTATTCCAGACCGAGGACGGGGAAGCGGTTGAGTTGGCCGAGGACACCCGCGTACGTAGGCGCTACCTAGACCTCATCGTGCGCCCCGCGGCGCGCGACATGGTCCGCACACGCGCGGCCGTCGTGCACTCCATCCGCACCTTCCTGCATGAGCGCGGATACATTGAGATTGAGACGCCCATGCTGCAGACACAGCCCGGTGGCGCTGCGGCGCGTCCATTCCAGACGCACATGAACGCCTACGACATCGACATGTACCTGCGTATCGCGCCGGAACTGTACTTGAAGCGCGCACTCATCGGCGGCATAGAGCGCGTATTTGAGCTCAACCGGAACTTCCGAAACGAAGGTGCGGACTCCTCCCACAACCCAGAATTCACGATGCTGGAAGCGTATGAGGCCTACGGGACATACGATTCCTACGCCGTGATGATCAAGGAAATGATCCAACGCGCGGCGCTGGATGCCATTGGGACACTGCAGCTGCCGATGGCGGACGGATCCACCTACGACCTGTCGGGGGAGTGGGCGGAGATTTCTCTGTACGGCTCTCTCTCTGAGGCTGTCGGTGAAGAAATCACGGTGGAGACGCCGCGTGAACGCCTGCTTGAGCTCGCTGAGAAATATGACTTGGGCATCGCCGGCCACTACGTGGATGGGAAGATCGCGGAGGTCCTCTTTGAGCACCTAGTGGGCGACCACCTATACGCGCCCACGTTCGTGCGGGACTTCCCTGCGGACACGTCTCCGCTGGTCAAGAGCCACAGGACGAAGCCAGGGGTCACTGAGAAGTGGGACCTGTACGTGCGCGGATTTGAGTTGGCAACCGCGTACTCAGAGTTAACGGACCCGGTGATTCAGAGGCAGCGTTTCAATGAGCAGGCGCTTGCGGCCGCAAAGGGCGACCCGGAGGCTATGCGCGTGGATGAGGACTTCCTTGAAGCCATGGACCACGGGATGCCCCCGGCTGCAGGCTTGGGCATGGGCTTGGACCGGCTCCTGATGGCGCTCACTGGCGAAGGCATCCGGGAGACGATCCTGTTCCCGTTGGTGAAGACGCTCTAAGGGGCCCTGGGAAGCCCCCAGGAGCCACTAGAGGGAGTTTGCAAGCCTGGTTCGGTGAATCAGGAGTTTGATGTCCGACTCGGCCGTCTCCAGTGACGGCACGGGGCGGCACCCCAAGCGTTTCCAGTGAAGTATCTTGGCGGGCTCTTGGCGCGCCAGCATCGCACCCCTGTAGAGCAGAACGTGGACGGGCTTCCGCGCCTCCGCGACATCACGCAGGAACCGGAACCAAGCGTTCTTGAATACGGATCGGTCAACGACAATGGCATCGGCCAGCAGTCCCTCTTCAATCAGCCGTGGCACCAGTTCGGCTGCGAAGATCCCCTCCGCGATGAACAGGCGGTGGGCGCCAAGGGTCACCTCCCGGTACCCGGTCCTCTTGTTGGAAGGTATGTCGTAAATGGGGATGCTGGCCCGACCCTCCATGCACAGTTGCGCGATGGCGGAGAACGCCGCTTCCTTGTTCCAAGAACGCGGGTCATCCCAGTCGACGACGTTGTCGTTCAGCATGGGTATCCCGTCCTCGTCATCATCGCGATAGAAATCGTCGAGCGACAAAGACGGCAACCCCACCCGCGACGACAATGACGTCTTCCCCGAACCCGACGGGCCCGCCAAGACAATGACCTGGGACCTGGGGCGGCGGAACCCGCTGGGAAGGCGGAAGAGTCCATCCTGGCTTGGCGTCATCGTTGCTCTCCTATTTTCGACACAGGCGCCGCGGGGCGAGGGCGGAGCCTATTCATCGCGCTCCTTGCCGCCGACGAGTCAATGATCAGGTCCGTCACGACCCCTGCGCGCAGGGCGCCGAGCAGCGCGGGCACCTTCGCGCGCCCGGATACCACGCACAGGCGTGTTGGGATCGCCTTCAGTTGCGCGGGGGAGGGGCCGGACGCCCTCGCGTTGAGGGCCATATCCGTGCTTCCGTCCTCGCGAATCAAAACGGTGCAGACGTCGCCGACCACCCCGTCCTCGCGCGCCGCCCGCAACTCCGGAGTGGAGAGGTACCCGCCCGCGTACACGTGGCTGGGCATCGCGGGGTCCATTGCGCCCACGCCAAACAGCGCGACGTCACAGGAGTTGATCACGTCGTGTACGCGCCTGATGGAGCGTTCCTTCGCCAAGGCCTGCTTGGTCTCAACGAAGTCGAAGAACGCGGGCACGGGGTAGTGTACGGCCGCGGAATCGTAGGCATTGGCAAGGGTGGAGATGATGGAGTCCGCGTAAAGCGTCCCGGAGTCGAACGCGTTCGCCGCGCCGTTCAACTGGACGATGGTGGAGCCGGGAATGGGGCGCGGCGCGATGTGTTGGATAACCGCTGAAACGGTGTTTCCCCAGGCCACACCTAAGGTGTGTTCGGGCTCCATAAGTTCTGTGAGTCGACTGGCTGCCACGGCGGCGACAGAGTTCAGCCGTGTGGCCGGGCTGTCCACTTCCAACGTTGGGACGATCAGCGCGCGGACACCGAACATTCGGTGGAATTCTGCAGCCAGGGTTCCCGGTTCCGTGAGCGGCGCAGAGACGCGGATTTGAACGATCCCGCTGGTGCGCGCGTAGGAAAGCAACCTGGAAACTGAAGAGCGGGACACGTCCAGACGCCGGGCGACGGCGTCCATTGTCAGGCCCTGCTCGTAGTACATGGAAGCCGCTAGATGGGCCTGTTCTCGACGTATGCTCACACCTCAGTGTGACAGGTGCACGTTCGTGCATGCAACCCGAACGTTTCGTTCGTACACGTCATACTTGTTCTTGAGAGTTTGCGGATACGCCTTGAAGACCTGTGGGGGAGGGAGAGGCGTGACAGACCGCTACTGTTCAGACAACGACACCGATTCATTGTAGAAGACGGAGATTTCAACGTGGTTAGTCCAGTCCTTTCGAAGACGGAACGTGAGCGCGCACTGCGCGAAATGGCAGATGGGCAAGAGTTAGATGTACTTGTTGTAGGCGGCGGCGTCACCGGCGCGGGGATCGCGTTGGACGCGGCTACGCGTGGCCTTTCGGTTGGGATCGTTGAGGCGCAGGACTGGTCTTCTGGGACGTCCTCGCGCTCATCGAAACTGGTCCACGGCGGCCTGCGTTACCTGTACCAGTTGAACTTCCACCTGGTGAACGAATCCCTTCGTGAGCGTGGGCTCCTCCTGACGAAGAACGCGCCGCACCTGGTGAAGGCACAGCCGCTGCTGTGGCCGCTGAAGATTCCCGTAATTGAGCGCATGTACTCCGCCGTGGGCGTCGGGATGTACGACGGTCTGGCCCAGTGGGCGAACCGTGGTTCTGTTCCTTTGCAGCGTCACCACACCCGCAAGGGCTCACTGAAGCTCTGCCCGGCTCTGAAGCCCGACTACCTGCGTGGATCCATCGTCTACTATGACGGGCGCGTGGATGACTCCCGACTGGTGATCACCCTGGTCCGCACCGCTGTGCGCTACGGGGCGCTGGCCGCGAACCGCACGCAGTTGGTCAAGGTTCTGAAGGATGGAACCGGAGCTGTTTCGGGGGCGGAGCTCTTGGATCTGGAGACCGGCGAAACGATCACCGTGAGGACCAAGAGGATCATCAATGCCACGGGTGTTTGGACCGAAGACAGCCAAGCACTGGCTGAAACCGGTGGTGGCCTGAAGGTTCTGGCATCCAAGGGCATCCACATTGTTGTGCCGAAGGAACGCATCGAATCTGAGGTTGGCCTGTTCCTCCGCACTGAAAAGTCGGTTCTGTTCATCATTCCGTGGAAGTACTACTGGATCATCGGCACCACCGATACCGCATACCACGAAGACCTGCGCGATCCCGTTGCGGATGCAGAGGACATTCAGTACCTGCTGGATGAAGCCAACACCGTTCTGGACGATCCGTTGACACACGATGACGTCATCGCGACCTTTGCTGGGCTGCGTCCGTTGCTGCAGCCGGGAACGATGGATGAAAGCCAGTCGACCAAGGTTTCCCGTGAGCACACGGTGACTGAAGTGGCTCCGGGCATGACGGTGATCGCTGGTGGAAAGCTCACCTCCTACCGTCAGATGGCGGAGGACGCCGTTGACTTCGCCATGGGTAAAGAGTTCGCGAAGGAACACCCCAGCGTTACGGCGAAGACCCTCCTGGAAGGTGCCGATGGCTACTTCGCGCTGTGGAACAGCCGCGAAACCATTGCTCAGGAGCGCGGCTTGACCGTCGACCAGGTTGAAGACCTGCTGGACCGGTACGGAAGCGACATCTCCGTAATCTTCGACATGATCGATGAGGACCCGGAGATGGGCAGGCGCTTGGAGCACGCGCCACACTACTTGCGCGCGGATGTGCAGTTCGCCCTCGACCATGAAGGTGCACTCCACATTCAGGACATCCTGGAGCACCGCGTGCGCCTGGTGTACGAGCAGAGGGACTCCGGTCTGGCTGCCATGGAAGAGATTGCAGACATCGCTGCTGCGTACCTCGGTTGGGATGAGGAAACGAAGCAGGCGGAAAAGGATAACTATCGCGAGGTTTGCGAGGCCGTTTGGCAAGCGCAGAAGCTTCCCCTTGAATCAGAAGCGCAAGCAGTCCGGGAGAAGGTGGAACCTATCCGCCCCTTCGTTCAACTCTGACTAGTATCAACTGTGGTCGATTGTCGGCCGCGAAAACCCGATCCGGTACCCGCGGGTAGACGGACAAGAATAGCGCTTCGGCGCGGAAGGAGTTCACAGCACAGTGTGGAATCTATGGGATGTGTTCGCTTCTGAGTTCTTCGGCACGACAGTGTTGTTGCTACTTGGTGCGGGCGTAGTGGCAACGAACCTGTTGCCGAAGTCGAAGGGCCGCGGCACGGGCTGGCTCATGGTCAACTGGGGATGGGGACTTGCAGTCTTCGCCGGTGTTTACGCATCATGGAAGTCCGGTGGTCACCTCAACCCTGCCGTGACTATTGCAAAGGTTGTCGCCTACTGGTTCGACCCGGAAGTCACTCTGAACGGCGCTGCAGCCGGCTCAGAAACCGCAGTGGCGGTCAACTTCCCGAACGTAGTGGTGTACCTCGTTGCTCAGTTCCTGGGTGCATTCCTGGGTGCGGTGCTTGCGTACCTCGCATTCAAGAAGCAGTTTGACCAGGATTGCGATCCGGCGCTGAAGCTGGGCGTATTCGCAACGGGACCTGAGGTCCGCTCCTACGGTTGGAACCTGGTAACAGAAGCGCTTGCCACCGCGGTGCTGATCGTCTTCGTGATGGTTGCCGGTGGCACGCCGACGTCGGTTGGCCCGCTGGCCGTCGCCCTCGTCATCGTTGGTATCGGTGCCTCCCTGGGTGGCCCGACCGGGTACGCGATTAACCCTGCTCGTGACCTCGGCCCCCGTGTCGCTCACGCAGTCCTGCCCATCAAGGGCAAGGGTGGATCCGACTGGAGCTACGCATGGGTTCCGGTTGTTGGACCGATCATTGGTGCCGTTGTTGCCGTTGTCGCTGTTTACCTGCTTGGCCTGGGAAGCATCGACATCACCGCAGCGCTGCCGCTGTAAACCAAATGGTGGGGGCCCAAACGAAATGGGTCCCCACCCCATATATGGGGGCTGGACACTGATGCCCGCCCTCGCTCAAACAAACGCTTGATTCACAAGGAAGTGGAAGGAAACAATACATGACCGACGAAAAGTTCGTTCTAGCTATCGACCAGGGGACCACGTCGTCCCGCGCAATCGTCTTCAACCACTCGGGAGAGATTGTAGGTGTTGGCCAGAAAGAGTTCGAGCAGATCTTCCCGAACCCGGGTTGGGTCGAACACGATCCGATTGAGATTTGGGACTCGGTCCGCGCAGTCGTCGCCGACGCACTGGTTGCCGCGGAAATTAATAACGACAACCTAGCTGCTGTAGGTATCACGAACCAGCGTGAAACAGCGGTTGTTTGGGACAAGAACACGGGCAAGCCCGTCTACAACGCGATCGTCTGGCAGGATACGCGCACGTCACCAATCGTGCGTGAACTGGCGGGGGACGAGGGCGTTGAGAAGTACAAGGATCGCGTTGGCTTGCCGCTTGCGACGTACTTCTCCGGAACCAAGATCAAGTGGATCCTGGACAACGTGCCAGGAGCACGCGAGAAGGCGGAGGCCGGTGACCTCCTCTTCGGCACCACCGACACCTGGGTTCTGTGGAACCTGACCGGTGGGGTCGAGGGCGGTGTGCACAAGACCGACGTAACCAACGCGTCGCGCACCCTGCTCATGAACCTGAAGACCCTTGAGTGGGAGCCGGACATCTGCGCAGACTTCGGAATTCCGATGTCGATGCTGCCTGAGATCTGCTCTTCCTCTGAGGTTTACGGACACGGCCGCCCCGGCGGTCTGCTCAAGGACATTCCGATCTCCGGCATCCTGGGCGACCAGCAGGCAGCCACCTTCGGCCAGGCTTGCTTCACACCGGGCATGGCAAAGAACACCTACGGCACCGGCTGCTTCATGCTGATGAACACGGGTGAGGAAGCGGTGTTCTCCAAGAACGGCCTGCTCACGACCCTTTGCTACAAGATCGGTGACCAGAAGCCGGTGTACGCACTGGAAGGCTCCATCGCTGTTGCCGGATCCCTGATCCAGTGGCTGCGTGACAACCTGAAGATCATCGACAACGCCCCTGCTGTTGAAGCGATGGCGCTGAGCGTTGAGGACAACGGTGGCGTCTACTTCGTTCCCGCGTTCTCCGGTCTGTTCGCACCGTACTGGCGTGACGATGCGCGCGGCGCAATCGTTGGCATGACGCGTTACAACACGCAGGGCCACATTGCTCGTGCGGCTCTTGAGGCCACCGCGTTCCAGACCCGTGAGGTCCTGGATGCGATGGACGCAGACGCAGGTGTGGAGCTCCAGCAGCTCCGTGTTGACGGCGGCATGATTGCCAACAACACGCTGATGCAGTTCCAGGCTGACGTGCTTGGCGTTGACGTCGTTGCCCCGAAGGTCGCAGAGACCACCGCGCTGGGTGCTGCATACGCAGCCGGCATCGCGGTTGGCTTCTGGGAGGGCGAGGCCGACGTGATCGAAAACTGGCAGGAAGCCAAGCGCTGGAGCCCAGATATGGAAGAGGCCGAAGTGCAGCGCACCTACCGTCTCTGGAAGAAGGCTGTCACCAAGTCCATGGACTGGGTTGACGAGGACGTGAAGTAGTTTCTTCAAGTCTTGCTATGGGGGCGGCAGCCTCATCCCCCAATATCAGGTGACCGCTTCCTAGCACCATAGAGAAGGGCCTGTGGATTTGATCCACAGGCCCTTCCGCCTGTCTGGGGCGTGTTGTGCCGTGTTTTGTTCTAGTGGGGTTTGGCCGGCGGCGGTCCACATGCGGTCAGTCGAAGGTTGTGGGGAACTATCGATGCTTGTGCCCGGGAACAACCTTCGATAGTTAGCCACAACCTTCGATAGTTCGCTACCTCTATCGATAGCTTGGGGTGGGGCGGACGGGGGTGAAGCTACCCGACGCAAGTGTCGGAGCCCCGGTATGCAAACTGCTCAGCCCGTGTGCGTGCACCCCTCCGCGTGTGCGGATTGCTCAGCCCGCGTACATGCTGCGTTGCCCGCACCCAAAAAGGCCGGCAACAACCTGGTCCGTACCCAAAGAGGCCGGCAACAACCTGGTCCGTA
>CAYFOT010000048.1:0-10647 GCA_964344825.1 uncultured Actinomyces sp. | reverse complement strand
TCAGGAACCGCAATCCGCTTTGAGCTGTGCTGGTTGGCTTCCCACGCGGAATCGATAATGTCCTTGAGGTTATGCTCCGCCTTGAAGCCCATCTCTTCCTCAATGCGCGATGTGTCCGCGGTCAGTGCGGCCGGATCACCCCCACGTCGGGGGCCAACGGCGTGTTTGAAGTTCCAGCCAGCTGCCTCACGCATCCCATCGAGGACCTCAAATACTGAGTTCCCCTCTCCCGTTCCTACGTTGTACGCCAGGTTCTTCAAAGTCCCAGCACGCAGGGAGTCGAGGGCGTCTAGGTGAGCACGCGCTAAGTCGGTCACGTGGATGTAATCGCGTATGCAGGAGCCGTCGGGGGTGTCGTAGTCGTCCCCAAATACGACGGGGTCCTTACCTGTCCGCAGAGCATTCAACACAATTGGAATCAGGTTGAGCGCGGCTGGGTCGGCCAAATCTTCCCAACCCGCTCCGGCTGCATTGAAGTACCGCAGTGCCACGCTCTTCAGTCCCCACGCCACAGCGCAGTCTTCCAACATCCATTCGCCAATAAGTTTCGTTTGTCCATAGGGATTAATGGGTTTTTTGGGTGTGTCCTCCGTCAACTTATCAACGTCAGGCATTCCGTAAACCGCTGCGGAGGAAGAAAAGATCATCTCCCTCACGCCCGCGTCATACATGGCGCGCAAAAGATTCGAAAGGCCACCGATGTTCTGGTGGTAGTAGGTCGCGGGACGCTGCACAGATTCACCGACCTGCTTCTTAGCGGCGAAGTGGATCACCGAATCCACGTCCTCATCGATCATGGTGTCGGTCAGTAGCTTGTATGCGCGGTCAGTAGCCAAGTCAACTTTGACCAGTCGTGCGTCGCCAATGCGGTCGGCGGAACCAGTGGACAAATCATCAACGACGATGACCTTTTCCCCGCGTTCCTGCAATAGTCTTACAACGTGCGCGCCGATGTAGCCAGCGCCTCCAGTAACCAGAATGCTCATAGGTACAGCTTACCTTTCCAGGTGCTAGAACCTACGCGTATTCCGGCTAACCGAAACCATTGGCGCCTGCGGCATTACCAAGTTCGGATCAAAGTTTGCGGGTATTGCCGACAGCGACAAAGTGAATACGGGAGGCACCCGGTTAGATAGCTCCAAGCGCGCTCCCATCGACCGCGCTAGATCCTTGGCCAGCGCCAACCCAATCCCAGATGAGCTGTGCCCGGAGAAGCCCATATCGAAGATCTCAGCACTGACGTCCTCATCGATTCCCTCACCCTCATCCGATACGTCCACCAACACCGCGCGGGAAGACCCTGCTTTCCTTGCACGCACCATTGTTGTCCCTGCACCATATTTCAAGGAGTTCTCAATCAGGATCGCAAGTATCTGTGTTAGCTTCCCTTCCTCCGCCAGAACAAGTTGTGCTGCTTCGTCAACGAAAACCAGCCGCCGCCCGATCGCGTCGAACTGCGGTTCCCATTCTTCCCGCTCCGTATTGAAAACCTCTAGGAGCTGCACAACTTCCGTGTTGCCGACGCTACGGCGTCCAGCATCCAGCAGATCTGTCACGACCGTTGTCAACCGCTCAACCTGCCCTAAGGCGGCCTCAGCTTCCACCTGTACTTCTTCCTCACTGGCGATCATCTGGATTTCTTCCAGTCGCATCGACAATGCGGTTAGCGGTGTCCTCAACTGATGGGAGGCATCCGCAGAGTGCTGGCGTTCAGCAGCCAGTCGGCGCGCCATGCGTTCACCGGTGCGGACCAACTCCTCTTGGACGAGGTCGATCTCCTCAATCCCGGACGGGCGCACCTGAGCCCGGGATTGTCCCGACCCGATTTGTTCCGCTTGCGCCGCGAGGTAAATGAGCGGCGCTGACAATCTACGCGCCATTACGTTCGCCAGATACCAAGCGATGCCAATCGACGCCAACACGCCGACCACGAAGAGACCTTCAACCACCACTAGTTGGCTCAGTGCACGGCCAATACTGACCTGCATGTCAACCCGCACCCCGGCCGAGCTGGAGTATGAAGAGCTAAGCACCAAGCCGCTCTTGGGTTCGCCAGAGATCACCGTATAGCGTCCGGGCAGACGCACCACCGTGTATGCGGTCCCCTGTCCCTCAACCGGCCTAGACCAAGTTGCAACCAGGCTCTGAGTTACGAAGTCGTCATCCGCTAATCTGCGGTCGACTGCGCGCGCCACAGTCTGCGCGCGCACGTCCAGCGCCTGCTGGTTGTTGTTCCAGACTAAGACGCCCGCCATGATCGCCGCGGGCACACCCAGCACCAGTATGACGACAAAAACTGCCGTCATGATCATCCGGGTGGCTTTGCGACGCATGACGTCCTCAGTTCAGGCGCCGATAGCGCTACTGCTCAAATCGGAAGCCCAAGCCCCGAACGGTCGTAATGTAGTGCGGGTCGTTGACGTTGTCGCCAAGTTTGCGGCGCAGCCAGGAGATGTGCATGTCCAGAGTCTTCGTGGACCCCTGTGGATCCTGCGCCCACACGTCCCTCATCAGGTCCTCACGGGGAACCATGTTTCCCGCGTCTTTCACGAGGACGCGGAGCAGCTCAAACTCCCTGGCGGTCAGCGCCAGCTCCCGGTCCCCCACGTACGCACGGTGCGCAGGGACGTCAATGCGCACGTCCTGAGCCGTAAGGTCACCCTCCGACCCTTCAGCATGTCCGCGTCGCAGTAGGGCGCGCACGCGTGCCAGCAGCTCCGCCAAACGGAAGGGCTTTGTCACGTAGTCGTCCGCGCCGGCGTCCAGCCCGATCACCATGTCGGCTTCGTCGGTGCGTGCGGTAAGGATGAGGATAGGCGTCTCTAGGCCGCGACTACGGATCTCCCGCGCGACATCCAGACCATCCATGTCAGGAAGACCAAGGTCAAGAACAACCAGGTCCGCCCCCTCAACCTCAGAGAGGCCACCGGAAGCGGTGCCGTGCATGCGAACGTCGTAGCCCTCACGCCCGAATGCGCGCGCTAGCGGCTCAGATATTGCCGGATCATCTTCAATCAGAAGTACTGTCGTCATACGCCCAGCCTAACCCTCTTTAAGGTTGCTTGCCATTCTCTTTACTATCTAGAGTTCACTTTCGGGCGTAATCCTGCGGCAACTTAGCCTCCAACGAGGCCGCTCATGTGCCCCACGCAACGCCCTAGCCAGTTACTTCCCTGCGCCGGGACCGCGCGTGCGAATGTCGCGTTTGCCCGCGTCAAGGCGACGCAGGCCCGCACCCGGTCTCTGCTCAGGGGAATGATCTGATTTTCCCTCAACCGAAACGATTGCTTCTTGAGCTGCATCTACGCCCTGAATCTTCAGCACCGCTTCTGGGTCTAGGTTCCGTTTCACAAGTGCCAGACCAATGGGTCCCATTTCCCAGTGACGGGCGACCGACGTAAGAACGCCGACTTGCCTACCGTTGAACTCAACGGGTGCACCAAGCGCCGGCAGTATCTCCGCCGACCCATCCAGCTGAAGAAACACCAGCCGCCGAGGCGGCTTCCCCAAGTTAATAATCCGCGCCACGGATTCTTGTCCGCAGTAACAGCCTTTCGATAGGTGCACGGCAGAGCGTAGCCAGTCCACTTCTGCGGGCAACGTACGATCATCAACCTCGTTGCCTCGCATGGGTCGCCATGCAGCCACGCGTGTCGCTTCTGCCGCGAGCAGACCAACGGGCTGCTTCCCCCCGCCCTCGTCCCCCATGGAGAACGCAATGAACTCCTCCATGGCAGCCGCTGGCACAACGTAGAGACGGAACTTCGAATCTTGCGCGGGATGGTCCCCCAAGAAATATCGTGCTCCCCCTTCTTCCACGCCGGGCCACGGGTCTTCCCATACGACACCGTCATGGCCCCTAACCCACTGCGTGTCGCGCCGAGCAGCATCATCGGCCTGCGTACTTGTGAACGTGGCGCGGTAACGGCGCGAAACGTCGTTCACCTCTACACGCAACATGAACTGCATGGACCGCAGGAACTGTTCCAGACCATCCGTGTAAGCCGGCTCAGTGATCAACCATGTGCGTTCCCCATCGTCGAGGGCGCCCATCTGGAAGGTCACCCTGCCCTGAGGATCCAGCAACAGCGCCTCTTTGGAGCGCCCCGGCACCAGGTCCGTCAGCACCTGAGATGACAGCGTGGTCAGCCACGACAGTCGGTCTGGCCCACTAACCTGGACTATCCCGATCACTCCAAGATAGGCGAAGCCCTCACCGCGCTCCAACGCGTCCTGTTCGTCTGCAGGCCACCCGAAATGCAGGGGCAGCCCTTCATACATGCCCTCTTTGACCAAGACTGGATTCTTAGCCGCCAGCAGGGAGGGAAGCGGCTGTTCAACAACCACGTCACTCATCGTCGCCCGCGTTCCCATCGCTGGATGCGCGCCGCAAGCGGCCGGTTACCTCAACCTCATAGTCTCCTCCGCGCGGCATCGATTCCGACGCCCACATCAACTCCCCGCCGACCAGGCCAAACATCCGGGTGAAGTAGTCGAGGGCGTCTGCCCGCGGCGCTCTAGCCACCACGTCGGAAGCCAGTTGGATGCGCGGGCCCATGGCGACCCCGGCCCACAGGATTGAGAAGCCGCGTGTCCCAGAGCCCACAACGCGCAACTCCCGTGGCTCATCTGGGCCCGCCGGGACAACCGCCAGCGGCGTGTCCACCGACCAATACGTGGTCTCCTCGGAAATCAGCTCCCCAGCCTCTATCTGGTTCAGGCCCTCATCAGCAGTCCATGTCGGGTCGAAAGGGTCGTCCAAAACGCCCTCAAAGACCCGGACTGTCATGCGCATCTGCTCACCTACGATGTCGCAGGTGATGTCCTGTAGAACCGGCAGGTAGACCACGTCTTCTTGGTCTTCTTCCGCGTCTGCACCATCCACAGGAACGGGACCGGAGTCCTCCGCGGCGGTCGAGGGCGGCTCCTCCGCCGCATCGGATGAGGATGACGCAGAACCGGGCGCCGCAATGGTGCCCCAACCCTGCCAGCGGCCAAGGAGCCACGCCAACGCGCTTAAGCGCAGGGGGAGATCAGATGGAATTTCAAACATGTCTCTAAGGTTACCGATTTCGGTGGTACAGGTCACGGGGGCGACGCTCGTGGCGAATGAGGTCTGGGTTTCTTCCGAGTGTCGAGGGCGGAAGCCGCCTCAGCTGCCGCCGCACATGGACCTTTAGGTCACTAGGACGTTGGTCTTAGTACGCTTTTTCCAAAGCAATGATTAGGAGCAGTTATGAACTTCCTTTCCGACGAACTTCTAAGCGAAATCCATGCGCGCGCCCCTCAATACGACGCCCAGAACGTGTTTCCGCAGGAAGACTATGACGCCCTACGCGATGCGGGTTACTACAGCGCATTCGTGCCGAAGGACTATGGCGGGGCGGGACTCACTCTGAAAGAGATCGCTGCAGAACAGACGCGGCTTGCCAAAGCTGCCCCAGGCACAGCTCTGGGCATCAACATGCACCAGATCATTGTGGGCCTTGGCCGCCATCTTGTGCAGAATGGAGTGGCTGCGGGGGAGCAGATCCTTAGGGATGCAGCAGCGGGGCATCTCTTCGGATTCGGAATATCAGAGCCGGGCAACGACCTTGTGCTTCTTGGATCTATAACAACGGCAACCCCAGTTGAAGATGGCGGGTACTCCTTCTGCGGGACGAAAGTGTTCGCATCGCTTGCGCCAGCATGGTCCCGCCTGCTCACCTTCGGGGCGGATTCGGTGAGCCAGGACGCACCTAAGTCCGTCTTTGCCATCCTTCACAGGGAAGACGGCGGGTTCCAGGTGAAGGACGACTGGAACGTCTTGGGGATGCGGGCCACCCAGTCCAATACGACGATCCTTGATGGCGCGACGGTGCCGGCGTCCCGGGTACTTGCCCGGGTGAATCCGGGTCCGTCGCTAGAGCCCGTTATCTTGGGGATCTTTGCCAACTTTGAGATCCTGCTTGCGGCAACCTATGCCGGCATTGGGGAGCGCGCCATTGAAGTTGCTGCGGATCACGTGAAGAAGCGCTTCTCCGTCCTGAACCAGACTGTTTATGCAAACGACCCAGCGATCCGGTGGAGGCTGGCTGACGCCGCCATCACGATGGATGCGGTGGGCCCGCAGATCCGGGAGCTTGCGGACCTGGTGACATCGGATGCGACACCGTCGCTAGCGTGGCTACCACGCCTATCAGCCGTGAAGAACTCTGCGGCGGAAGCGTCACTGCGGGCCGTCGAACAGTGCATCCGCGCGTGCGGCGGTTCCTCTTACTACGACAAGAATGAGCTCTCCCGGCTTTACCGGGATGTCCTAGCAGGCCTGTTCCAGCCCTCCGATCAAGAGTCGCTGCACAATGCTTGGGCGAACATGGTGTTGGGGCCGATTGATAAGTAGTGGGTCACGGCGCCATGCACTACACTGGGAAGTGACGTCGGGCCTGTTGCCCCGGGCTCCAAAATTAGCCGCTTAGAGTGGCCTTCGCGCCGACAGGCGCATGGGCCCGACGTCACTAATCTTTTTCCTACACCCAGAAGACGGATGCTTTGAGGGGTGGAGCCGCAATGGTGTCTGGAGATAGGTCTGGAAAGACGCCAACCCACTCATCTCTGGTTGCATTGAACACCACCAAGACTCCCGACGCCTCCCGCGCCGCGTCTGGGTCCGCAGTGTCCAAAGCCGCTCCCCCCATACCGGCTCCATCTATCCACATGGCGATGACGCCCGGATAGTCCGCGGACTCACTCGGCGTGGGCAGGTGCCCCGCGCCCCCCGCAAGAACCGCCGCGCTACCTGTGGGTAAGAACCGCACGCGCTTGCGGATTTCATCCGCGCTGCCCAATGTGAACAGTGGCGAGGATGCCCGCAAGCGCAGCAGCGCCAAGGATTCTTCCCTGCATTCACGCATGGCATCTGGATCGGGCCGGAGCTCCGGGCGGTCTAGGAGCGGAGCCATATCCGGCCATCGCGCCGCGTTTCGACCAGCCGAAGGCAGCCCCCTACCGAACTGGTTCCACTGCGCAGTCCAGTCGATTGCGTTGAACCAGTCCCCGGAATTGTATGAATCCCCATCCAAGGACTTCGATCGCATGAGTTCGGTCCCGGATGCCCAGAATGCGACTCCCTGCCCCAGCGCAACGGTCGCATTGGCAAGGACCTGGGCGCGAACGCGGTCTTCCATTGGCGTGGCCAACGGCAGTTTCCACACGGACGCGTCGTACAGCGTTTCATCATCGTGGGCTTCCACGTAGTTGACGCACTCCTCCGGTTCGTCAGCGAACGCAACGTGGGGCCCGAAGTAGCTCTCATCGTCTGACATGACCGTCCCGGACCCGTCCGAAAGGCGCAGCGGGTACTGTTTGATCGCCCCGATCAACCCCATCTTCACAAGGTCCATCTGGCGATAGAGTCCGGCTAGGGCGTCGCGGCGTCTGGAGCCCTCGGTACCTTCAGCGGCCGAAGCAGCCGACGCAGCCGACGCAGCCGTCCACCCCTGCAGCTCATTGGGGCTCACATACTGCCCGGTTGTGAACCCTTGGCGCCACCGGTGGTCCCCGTCCATGGGGCTCCCGCCCCGCACAGCATCGCGCAGGCGGTCATTGAACACTCCGATGCCCGTTCCCGCTATGTTCTTCTGGGTAGCTTGAACGAACAGGGCGTCATCAGCAACCTCGCCAAAATTCCACCCCTCCCCGTACAGGTATATGGCCTTCCCATCTACGCCGTCCCTCTCAACCGTGAGGGAATCCAGCGCGCCCCGCACCGCCTGCATGTTCGCAAGCGAATGGTGTCCCATCAGGTCAAACCGGAAACCGTCGATGTGGTAGTTCTTGGCGATGTCAACCACGGCATCCACCATCATCTTCTCCGCCATCCGGTGTTCGGTGGCGACGTTGGCGCAACACGTGGACGTTTCCACTTGCCCGCCGCGGTCCAACCGGTGATAGTAGCCCGGCACGACCTTGTCGAGGACGGAGGTGCGCCCCTGTCCACTCACGAACGTGTGGTTGAAGACGACATCTTGAACAACCCGCAGCCCAATGCGGTGCAGTGCCTGCACCATCTCCCGGTACTCCAGTGTCCTAGCACCGTTCACCTGGTAACCGGGCGACGCGTAAGATCCCTCCGGTGTCATCCAATGCTGAGGGTCGTACCCCCAGTTGAACGCGTCCTTATTCGCACACGCACCAACTGCTTCTTGGGCCAACGGTGATGAGCGTGACCAGTTCTCAATGAGCTCTAATGCCGCCTCATTCTCCGGGACAAGCTCCACTCCGTGCACGGACGGAATCTGCTGTTCAGAGCGCGCCTCCGGAATTGAGTCGGAAGAAATATCGAATGTGGGCAAGAGATGAAGCGTGGTTATGCCGGCGTCCGCGAGGTCCCGCAGGGACTTCACACCATGGGTGTCCGTCAGACAGAACGCGCGGTAAGTGCCACGCAACTCCTCCGGCACGCTGCTGTCCCAGGCGGAGAAATCCCGCACGTGAAGCTCATATATCGCCTGTTGCGCAGGTGTGCGAAGAACTCGCACGCCGTCTTCTTCCCAACCTGGAGGCGTCCACCTACCCGAATCACGGTTTACGATGACAGAGCGCTCAGAATCCACAGTCAGGCCTACGGAGTAGGGGTCCGTCACACGGTTCGTGATGACCGACCCGACTGAGGGGACGTACACGCGCACTTCCCAAAGGAACTCCGCCTCTTCCCAATCTGGCTCACCAACGACGGTCCAAACGCCGTCCTCATCCCGGCGTGCGTCGATGACACGGTGGCGTCCGCCCTCGCCCATCCACAATCGCAACGCGACCTCAACGGCGGTAGGCGCCCACAAACGCAACGTCGGAATGCCGTCGCTCCAGGTCAGACCAAGTTCTTGGGCCGCAGCGCCCGGATATATGGCGTCGAGGACGGGCGCTATCTGAATACCCGCCCACTCCACGACTTTCTTGCCAACCAGGACCTCCATTCGGAGCGGGCCGCGTAGGATCTCCCCCGCAGACTGCCGGGAAAGGGGCAATCCACCCTCACATAAATGAAGCGCAACGTAGTCATCCTGGGAAATCCGGGAGTCACGGTGCGTGCTGGCCACGGACAACTCCCCAACGTGGATCTTCACGCGGGGAGACGCCTGTAGCCGGTAGGTCGCACCCTCCACGACCTTGTTTTTGGGCCACGCGATTGTGGAGGCGTCCAGCCACACCGCCCACTCCCCGGTCCCTCCGCATCCGCAGTCGTGTTCGGTGTGTGCCATGGCCCCTCCAGGTTTCGCTTTGCCTTTAGTGTCGGTGCTTCTCCGCTGCTGCCTCACAGTAGGTGCACCGGTAAATCTCCCGCTCTGGGTCAACTAGGTTGAAAATGTGGTCGACTTCGTCTTCCACGGATGTGATGCACCTTGGATTCTTGCACTTTACGATATTTGTGAGTCTGCTGGGCAGTTCTAAGTGCTTCTTGGCCAGCAGCTCCCTGTTTTGTACCAGGTTAACCGTGATTCGCGGGTCAATGTAGCCCAGCGCGTCCAAGTCGAGGTCGATTTCCTGATCAATCTTGATTATGTCTTTGCGCCCGTATTTTCGGGAGTCCACATTCTTGATGATCGCAACCGAGCAATCTAGGTCATCCAAACCCAAGAGGTAGTAGAGCCTCATCGAGTCACCCGGGCGGATGTGGTCAATGACGATTCCGTTTTCAACGCCGTCGATGTTCACTTCATTTCCTCCAAGGTCCCGGCTTCGGTCAGCAGCTTTATGATCAGTGCCATGCGTATGATCATTCCGTTCTTCACCTGGCGGAAGTAGGCCGCACGGGGGTCTTCGTCCACCTTCACGGAAATTTCGTTCACGCGTGGCAGCGGGTGCAGGATGGCCATCCCGTCGCCTGCCAGCCGCAGCTTGTCGGCATCAAGTATGAAGCGGTCTTTCAGGCGGATGTAGTCAGCCTCATTGAAGAAGCGTTCTTTCTGAACGCGGGTCATGTAGAGGATGTCTAGGTCCGCCAGGTGCGCTTCCATGTCGTCCGTCTCCACGTAGGGGACGTGGTATTTGTCGAGGACGTCCTCGCGAATATAAGACGGGACCCGCAACTCAGGTGGCGACATGAGTACAAAGGAGATGCCCTCGTAAGGCGCCATCGCGGTAATCAGTGAGTGCACAGTCCGACCAAACTTCAAGTCACCGGCCATACCGATGCGCAAGTCCGTAAGCCGTCCCTTTTCCCGCTGGATCGTCAGCATGTCGGTGAGTGTCTGCGTGGGGTGGTTGTGTCCGCCGTCCCCCGCGTTGATCACCGGCACCGGGGACTTCACGGAAGCAAGACCCGGCGCGCCTTCCTTGGGGTGGCGCATCGCGATGATGTCGGTGTAGCACCCGACGGTCTGGACGGTGTCGGCAACCGACTCCCCCTTCGCGGCCGAAGAGGAGTCTGCACTGGCAAACCCAAGGACCTTGCCGCCAAGGGCCATCATGGCCGCCTCGAACGAAAGCCGGGTCCGCGTGGAGGGCTCAAAGAACAAGGTCGCTAACCGCTTGTGAGCGCACACGTCTTGGAAGGCAACAGGATCCTCGATTATTCGCTCCGCCAAATCCAAAAGCTCGGCTATCTCAGTTCTGCTGAAATCGCGAATATCGATGAGGTGACGTGGCATGTTGGTGTCTCTCTTCCTT
>CAYFOT010000047.1:8464-10787 GCA_964344825.1 uncultured Actinomyces sp. | reverse complement strand
TGGTTTGTGGCTCACAAGACGGGCTGCGGTGGATGGGCCAGTGCGCGTGCGTGTGGTCTGTCTGTCCGGGGTCGGTCCAGAACGCCACGATCGCAACCGGGGCCACTCTTGGAACCACAGCCAGAGACGAAGGGACAGCAGAATAACGGATCAGGAGATTTGCCCGCCCGGCCAGGTCACGATTGTCGACGCGTGGTTCGCGGGCTGACACACAAGCCACTAATGGTCCACAGGATGGAATGCCCACCCCGCATGCGCCGCACCACCGGATTATTACGGTAACTTGCGCCACAATCGGACTCAGAATCGCGTCCGTGTGTACGCCCGCAAATAAGAGCCACACTCACAGCCACAGTCGAAGGGGACGGCACATGTCAGATCAGGAAATCTACCCGCCAAGCCAAGCCACGATCGATGAAGCGTGGATCAAAGACTGGCGGAAAACCATGGACGATGCAGCCGCCGACCCGGTCTCCTACTGGGAGGGACGTGCCAAGGAGCTGGAATGGTCGAAGCCGTGGGACAAGGTCCTAGACGACTCCGGCGCCCCCTTCTACAAGTGGTTCCCCGGCGCGCAAACCAACATCGTCACGAACGCGGTTGACCGCCACATCAGCGGCCCACGGAAGAACAAACTGGCGCTCATCTGGCACTCTGAAGACGGGAAGGAGACGCGGACTTTCTCCTACTTCGCCCTCGCCCGCGAAGTCACGACCATGGCGAACGTTCTGAAGGCTCTGGGCGTGCGCAAGGGCGACCGCGTCACCATCTACCTGCCGCGTATCCCGGAGGTGGTGTTCGCGATGCTGGCATGCGCGAAACTGGGCGCGGTCCACTCCGTCATTTTCGCGGGCTTCTCCGCGGATGCCCTCTCTTCGCGCATCGACGACTCCGAATCCAAAGTCGTGATTACCGCGGACGGTTCGTGGATTAACGGTTCAATCTTCCCGCTGAAGAACATTGTGGATGAGGCGATCAGGTTCTCACCGGCTGTGGAAAACGTCCTAGTCGTTAAGCGCACGGGAGCGGACGTACACATGGACCCCCTGCGCGACCACTGGTATCACGACTTGACGGCGCTACCGATTGCCCGCGGGAAGTGCGAGACCGTCCAAGTCGACTCCGACCACCCCCTCTACATCCTCTACACTTCCGGTTCCACGGGGAAGCCGAAGGCCATCTTGCACACGCACGGCGGCTACATGGTCGGCACGTACGCGACCCTCCACGACACGTTCGACATCCATGATCAGGATCGGTTCTGGTGCACGGCGGACGCGGGCTGGGTCACGGGCCACTCCTACGTGGTGTACGGGCCGCTGCTGAACGGGGCGACCTCGTTCATGTACGAGGGCGGGCCGACCTACCCTCACCCCGACCGCTGGTGGTCGCTGATTGAGGAGTTCGGAATCACGACGTTCTACACTGCGCCCACCGCTATCCGCGCGTTGATGCGCTTCGGGGAGGCGTGGGCGTCAAGGCACGACCTGTCGTCGCTGCGTCTGCTGGGAACCGTTGGGGAGCCGATCAACCCCGAGGCGTGGAAGTGGTTTTATGAGGTCATCGGCGGGGGCAACGCGCCCATCATGGACACGTGGTGGCAGACGGAAACGGGCATGTTCCAGATAACGGGTGTGCCCACGATGCCGCAGAAGCCGGGCTCGGCCGGGATGCCGGTCTTCGGTCAGGCCGCGCAGATCCTGGATGAGAAGGGCGAGGAGGTCCCCGTTGGGACGGAGGGTTTCCTGGTCCTCACCAACCCGTGGCCCGCGATGATGGGCACCATATTTAAGGACGACGAACGCTACATCCGCACCTACTGGTCCCAGTACCCGGGTAAGTACGCGACGGGGGATGCGGCGCGGGTGGACGAGGACGGATATTTCTGGGTCATCGGCCGCACCGACGACGTCATCAAGGTTTCGGGCCACCGGCTGGGCACGGCGGAGGTGGAGTCCGCGATCGCCTCCCACCCGCTGGTCACGGAAGCAGCCGCGATCGGGCTGCCGCACGAGATCAAAGGCAACGCAATCCACGCGTACGTGCTGCTCAAGGAGGGGTACGAGGGCGATCGGGGCCTATCCGAAGAACTCCGCGCCCACGTCTCCACCCACCTGTCCCCAATCGCGAAGCCGGATGAGATCGTGTTTGTGGAATCGCTCCCGAAGACGCGCTCCGGCAAAATCCTGCGAAGGGTTCTGCGGGCGCGGGCAATGGGGCAGGACGAGGGCGACTTGTCGACGCTGGATGAGTAGCCCACCGGGCGATATTGGACCCAACCAGGGACCCAAATGGTCACTCACCTAGGCCCCGAAACCTCTAG
>CAYFOT010000047.1:0-8364 GCA_964344825.1 uncultured Actinomyces sp. | reverse complement strand
CGTCGAGGGCGGCCTTGCTTAGAGGCGGGTCATCAACCCGCACCTCGCACACCTTTGCCGCGGCCTTCTGCCATTTCTTCGGTAATCCCGGAGGGACCACCACGGATGAAACATCTGCTAGAGCCTCCGTGATGGCGCGAGACAAACCACGCTCCCCCGTCCTTGTCACCACGGCCGTATAGTCGATCAGCGCCTCTTCCATTTCATCAATGATGGCGGCGCGACCTTCTGGGCTAGCATCGCCCTCGACCCGATACTCACGCGGAATGGTGGGCTGCGGGATCGGGCCAGCCGCGCGAATACGTGCGAGGATCTCTTCTTTTGCGGCGCGGCTCTTGGCGTCTGGTTGCACAGTCACTGGTCCTACTCCTCTATCAACGTGTCAGAATCGGTCGAGTCAGCGGCGCGCTCAGCAGGCGTGGTGGGCTCCGTGGGCTTGCCAACGTTGCCCTCCGCCCACACCGGCGTCGTCGCCTCTACGCCGTGGTCGCAGTCGCAACCGCCGGTGGCCTCGCGTTGCTTCCACCACTCCCGGAAACTCTGGGCGGGCGGCGCCGGCACGTCCCTCACGCCAGTCCAGTTCTTCGCGATCGGCAGGGGGATGTGCCCGATCTTGCGGCCGGGGCCACCCAGGAAACGCGCCGGATGGATCGCGGTGCCCGCGGCCTCCATGCCCTTACCAGAGGACATGACCTTCGAAGAAACAGCCATACCGATGTCCCAGCCACTGGGGATTCCCCCGCGGTTCTCCTCCGTGTTGCGGTGGCGCAGGTGCACCAGGATGGAGGGGATGTCGATCTTGACTGGACAGACCTCGAAGCAGGCCCCACACAGGGTGGATGCGTACGGGAGGGTCGCACCCGGGTCCCCATCCTTGAACTGCCCGGTGAGCTGCGGAGTAAGGATCGCGCCGATCGGACCCGGATAGACGGAACCGTAGGCGTGTCCGCTGACGTGCTGGTAGACGGGGCAAATGTTCATGCAGGCGCCGCAGCGAATGCACTTGAGGGCTTCGCGTCCGACCTCGTCCGCCAAGACGTTCGTGCGTCCGTTGTCCAGCAGGATCAGATGGAACTCTTGGGGCCCGTCGCCAGGTGTCACCCCGGTCCAGAACGACGTGTAGGGGTTCATCCGCTCCCCGGTTGCGGAGCGCGGCAGCAGTTGCGCGAACACTTCCGTGTCCTGGTAGGTGGGGACGATCTTCTCTATCCCCATCAGGGTGATGAGCGTGTCGGGGAGGGTGAGGCACATGCGCCCGTTGCCTTCCGACTCATAGATCGCTAGCGTCCCGGTCTCCGCAATCCCCATGTTGGCGCCGCTGATGGCGACCTTCGCGGAGAGGAACTTCTTGCGCAGGTGGGCGCGGGCGGCCATCGCCAGTTCGCGGGGCTCACCACCCATGTCATCCGGGGCGTCCCCCATGCGGGACTCAAAGATCGCCTTCACCTCAGCGCGGTTCCTGTGGATAGCGGGGACGACGATGTGGGAGGGCATGTCCTCAGAGAGCTGGACGATCATCTCCGCCAGGTCCGTCTCCCAAGCCTGAATGCCGCGTTCCTTCAGGTATTCGTTCATGTTGATCTCTTGGGTCGCCATGGATTTCACCTTGACGGCCTCGTCAACCTGCTTTTCGCGCAGGATGTCGTAGATGATCTGGTTGGCCTCTTCGGCATCCCTTGCCCAGTGGACGATGCCGCCGCGTTTTTGAACGTTCTGCTCAAACTGCTCCAGGAGATCCGGAAGGTTAGCCAAGGTGCGTCTCTTTATGTTCGAGGCCGCCTCCCGCAACTCCTCCCAGTCCGGCATCTCCTCAACACGCTGGTTGCGTTTGTTGCGGATAACCCCGGTCGCGTAGGAAAGGTTGCGGCGCATCTGGGTTTTGCGCAGGGTCTCGTCAGCGGCCTCGCGGAACGGCAGGCCCCACCGCAGAGGGTCGTCGGGGATTTCCGCGCCCGGCGTCCACCCCAGCTCCGCCGCCTCAATGTCCTCTTTCGCCCAACTTCCCCCGAAGTCCAGGCGCTTCGCCAGTTCAGAAAGTGAGAGTTTCATCAGGCACCTACCTTTGTGGTTGTAGCAGGGGCGACCCAGGGCTCATCTTTGGTTCCCGCCAGGATTTCCGCCAAGTGCATGGCGCGAATGCCTGCGCGCGTCCGGGACAGCCCGCCTCCGATGTTCATGAGGCAGGAGTAGTCGCCAGCCGCCACGATCTCTGCGCCAGTGGAAATAATGTTCGCCATCTTGTCCGAAAGCATCGCCGCGGACGTCTCCGGGTTCTTCAGGGAGAAAGTCCCGCCGAACCCACAACACACGTCGGCGTCCGGAAGGGGGACGTAGTCGAGGCCGTCCACATTCTTCAACAGCCGCAGCGGCTTATCCCCTACCTTCGCGACCCGCAGGGAGTGGCAGGTCGTGTGGTAGGTGACGCGGTGCGGGAAGTAGGCACCCACGTCTTCCAGTCCTAGGACGTCCACGACCAACTCCGGCAGATCGTAGGTCTTCTTCGCAATGGCATTGGCGTAGGCGGCCAGTTTCGGTAGTCCCTCCACGTCGGAAACCATTCCGGCTTGCTCCCGCAGCGACCCCGTGCAGGATCCCGAGGGCGCCACAATCGCATCCCATTCTCCGTCTAGGACCGGTTGGAAGGTTTCCACATGGTTCTTGATCAGGGGGACTGCTTCTGGGTAGTAACCCGTGTTGATGTGCATTTGTCCGCAGCAGCCTTGGGACTCAGGGAAGTACACCTGATGCCCAAGGCGCTCCAGCAGGTGCACTGTCGCCTGCGAAGCCTGTGGGAACATGACATCGGAGATGCATGTCGCGAATAGCGCAATCTTCACTTGGTTTTCCTATCTATGCGATGACGAATCCGAGGATTCCCCGCGATGCGAGGAAAGTGATAACGCCAAGTAGCGCTATCAAAAGCAGTGAGTACGGCAGCGCCTTGCGTAGGAGCTCCGGTTCACTCCCGGGTTGGTTGATGGATGATGCTGCAATGGTGAGGTTCTGGGGGCTGATGATCTTCCCGATGCCCCCGCCGATCTCATTGACTCCAAGGAGAAGTTGCGGCGAGAGGTGCGCTTGGCCGGCGGCCGTGGCCTGAAGACTGGCGAACAGCGCGGCCGCGGAGGTGGCTGAGCCAGTCACAGCCGTTCCGATCCAGCCGAGGAGCGGCGCGACGAGGGCGTACATGAACCCTGTTCCCGCCAGCCAAGTGCCGATTGCGACGGTCTGGCCCGACAGGTTCATTACGTATGCCAAAGCCATGATGAAGACGATGGAGACAATGGTCAGGCGCAGCTCGAAAATAGTTCGCCCTAGCGCCCCTATTCCCCTGGTGAAGCTGTATGGGTAGAGTCCGCCGGAACTGGTGTATCCGTAGACAAGGGAGACGATGAGTCCGGTGAGGAGCAGTCCGGTTCCCGGCGACGACAGCCACTGCAGGTTGAACTGCGTCGCGGTTGAGACATCGCCACCTACCGTGCCGATCATCCCGTCCAATCCGGGCCACCCGAACTTCAGGTCCGTTGCCGACAGGGCGGCGGGGACATCAATGCCAATTGTCCACAGTTTCGTCGCCGCTAGGATCACGACGACCAGCCAATACGGGAGCAGTCCGAGGACGGCCCGCGACACCGTCAGCCCCTTCGATTCCGCCTTGGAAGCCTGCTCAGCCGGGGTCTTGGGCTTCCAGATCTGCATGAACCCAGCAACGGCCGCGAATGACAAGAGCGAGGCGAACACGGCGGTCAGTTGATAGGGAAGGAACGTGGCACCAATGAACTGTCCACCGGCCATTGCGACTCCGGCGACGAGGGCGGCCGGCCACACCTCCTTCACACCCCTCTTCCCATCCACAATCATGAGCAGAAGCAGAGGCGTCCAGACGATCAGCAGTGGGACAATGCGACCCATGGTTGCGGCGACGATGTCGGGAGACTCTCCGCCAAGCAGACCGACCGTGGTCACAGGGATGGCCATTGCGCCAAAACCAACGTTGAGGGCGTTCCCGACCATGACAGCGACGGCGGCTCTGATCCCAGGAACACCCACGGCGTAGAGCATGGCCACCGATATGGCCACTGGCGCACCAAAGCCCGCCAAGCCTTCCATCAGGCCGCAGAAGCTAAACGCGATTAGGAGGGTCTGAACGCGTTTGTCGCCCTGACCCACCATCGCAAACACGGTCCGCACGTCTTTGGAACGGCCCGATTCTTCAGTGAGTCGGTAGTTCCACACCGCGGTGATGACGATAAAGAGGATCGGAAATACGCCGAAGAGCGCACCCTGAGAGGCCGCGAGCAGCGAGAGCGTAAACGGCATGTGGAACCCCACCACCGCGACCAGGATTGCGACTGCCAGAGACGCCACTGCGCACCAGTGGGTCGCGACCTTGAATACGCCAAGGAGGACAAAGAAAGTCAGAAGAGGGATCAAGGCGACCAGCGCCGTGACCATCAGGTTTGACGCGACCGCCGTCGTTGACGGGATGAAAAGGGCCGACCCCACCATGGCATCACTCCACGGGTCCGCGGCACCGCTGCCTTTGAACGCAACGTTTGGATGCGTCCGAACCCATTAACGACTCTAGGCAACTACCCGCCTACCGACTCACCATTGGCAAATCCGCTGTTCAGGCACGGTTCGAAAGGAGGTCAGTCCGGTTCACCCCGTGCGTAATTCAGAACATGCGCGTAAGGAAATATGTTCGTTGCGGGCAACGAAACGAGGGCGACCGAGCACGGCCGGTGACGGCCGGTGACGGACGAGGGCGGCCGGCGACGGCCAGTGACGGCCAAGGACGGGCGAGGACGGCCAGTGACGGCCAAGGACGGGCGAGGACGGCCGGTGACGGCCAAGAATGCCCTAGCCGCCTATCTCCAGCCTTTGATCCAGAACGCGCATGGCGGCAGACTTCAGGGTTTCCTCGGGCAACTCACCACTTTGGACGGCCCCAAGAATGCTATCGATTATCCCGTTCGCGAAGTCTTGGGGCGACACCCCGCCCTCGCCAATATCCAAGACTAAGTCCACCCCGGCGTTAAGCGCTGCCACGGCGTTCTGCCCGGCGTCGGAGTACTCCGCGATCCCGTTGTCGCGCAGCATTTTCATGTCGTCGGTGACGAGTACGCCCTCGAATCCCAAGTCGTTTCTCAAAATCTCAACCCACGCCGGTGAGAAAGAGGCGGGCCGTGAGTCTACGTCGGTGTATGCCAAGTGGCCGAGCATCACCATCTCCGCCCCCGCGTCGATGCCCGCGATGAACGGCGGAGCCACGTTAGACTGCCATTCCTCATACGTCATGTCGGTGGTGGGAAGGGACGTGTGGGAGTCGGCGGCGACGCTGCCGTGCCCCGGGAAGTGCTTGAGGACGCTGAGGACGTGGGTCTTCTCCCCCGTCACGGCAGCCGCGACCCGACTGGCGGCAGAGTCGGGGTCCAGCCCAAGAACCCGCGCATATATGAAGGAGTCCGGGTCATCGGTCACGTCCGCGACAATACCGAAGTTTGTATTGAATCCCAGTTCCTGCAGGCGTGCGCTGCGGGTAGCAAAAGCGGCTTCGGTGGCCGCGGGTTCTTGATCGCGCAACTCCTCAGCTCCGGGAGTGGGGTCCGTGGTGACACGGCGCACCAGGCCGCCTTCCTGATCAACCGCGATTAGCAGCGGGATAGGTGAGGCTTCTTGGACGTGGCCGATGATTTCGGGAAGCATCGACTCATCCTCAGGGATGCCGTCGCCCATCAGGATCAAGCCGGCTGGTTGAGTCTCCGCAACGAACTGGGCGATCGCGTCGGCATCCGTGCCCGGGTAGTTGAGCATGAGGACGCTGGCGGCCTGCTGGCGCGGGGTCATCTGTTCCCAGAGCTCCAAGGCTGGTTCTTCCGTCGCAGGGGCGGACGCTTCTTTGCCTTCTTCGGCGGTTTTGCTTGGGGTGTCAGGCGCGGGCACGCTGGATTGCTCCTGCGGCCGCAGATCGGTCGGAGACGACGCGCAGGCTGCCACGACCAGAGATAGAGCCGCCACTATCGGCCACAGAACCATGCTCCGTTTCATTTGGCTTCCTCCGTTCGGTTTCTTAGGTCGATCGCCTCTTCAATGATCCGCTGCATGTTTCGCTCCCCCCACTGCGGCTCCAGAGCAGCCGACCACTCATGGTCGCGCAGAGTGCAGAGTCTACCGAGTAGGTCTTGGGCGGCATCTCCCTGCGCAACCGATCCGGACCGCCGGTGGATTGCACGGCGTCGGCTTCTGCGGCGGGCGTGGCGGATCCATGATTCCACTGCCGCTAGGCTGTCGCGATAGTCGGAAAGGTCGCCGTTCGGGGGGTTTTTGTCGACGAGGGCGTCCAAGATATGCGTAGCGCCGTTGAATAACTCATCATCTATGCGCGTTGCGCGCAACGCCGTGGCGAGGTCGGCAGACTCAGCGATTCGCAGCGCGCAGTATGCTCCGACAAGCCAGTCCCCATCCAGCGCGGAGCGGAGCAGCCAGTCGCGCATCTCCGGGTCTGGGGACTGCGTCAACTCCTCAAGGACCCGTACCTTTCCCCAGCCTTCCGTTGCCAGGAGTATCTTGGTGAGTGCGTCCGTGCGGCGCGGTGGGACGCCGATCGTCTCCGTTAGAGCCTTGACGGCCCAGTAGGTGAACTCCGGGTGCTTACCCAGTTCTGTTAGTTCTTCCTGCCAGAAGTTGGCGCCTGCGTACGCAACCAGTGCGATGCCTAGTTTCACTGCCTGACGCTTATCCGACGTGGTAGCCAAAAGCGCCCCGAGCAACGCTGTCTCCCACCGGTGCGGGTCCGTTTCCGCCCACGCTTCAAGGACGGCATCCGCGTTCTGGATGGAGAAGCTCTTTGCGGCCAAGGATTCGAATTCGGGGTCGAAGAACTTCACCAGCGATGCGTCCCCAGCGGCGCGCTCAAGCTGTGCTTTGAGTCCCGAGGTCGTCTCCAAGGAGGGGCTCACTCGTTTTGCCACTTTGGACATTCCTTGGATCAGGTTCGCGACGGTTGCCTCATCAACGGGTGCGTCTTCCATGTGGTAGCTGGCGATGCCGTCTTTAGCGCCGGGGGCGAAGCGCTTCGCGCTTACGGGACCTGTGTCTCCCACCGGAGACACAGACGCCACCGGAGATGGGGGCGCCACCGGAGATGGGGGCGCCACCGGAGATGGGGGCGCCACCGAGCCGGCCGCATCCACGCGCTGCGGCGTAGCCACATCCGTCGACGTATCCGTGTCATCGGGCAGCCCATAGGTACGCAGACGCCCATCTGCGTCCGTGTTTTCAAGGATTACCCCGTAAATAGACAAGACTGCGCTCCCTACCGTCTACCGCGGCCACGAGGGGCGAGTCCGCCCTGACCTGCCTGACTGCCCTGTCCGCCCTGTCCGCCCTCGGCCCACTCCAAGAATTCCTCCGCCGACAAGACAGGTTTCCCCCACTGCGCGGCCTTCTTGGCTTTCCTGGATTGGGTTCCGCGTTGCGCGACCACGAGCACCTCCGTCTTTGTCTTCGTCATATTCGCCGACAACGCCAAGCCGCGGCTCAACGCCAACTCCTGCATTCGCTCCCGCGACCAGGCACCATATCGCGGCGATATAACCTCTCCGGTAAAGCAGACACGTGCTCCTGGCACTAGGACCGCATCAGCGCCTGCCGCCTCCTCTAACTCAAAGCCTTCCGGCAGCACCTGGATGTCGAAGTGTCTCTCCGCGTCTCTCAACCTAGACACCACGCCCTCGTCCTTATCCACCACGCGTCCCCACGCGCCGCGAAGAAGGTCGGCCAACATTCCGGAAACATCATCCCCAACGGAAATGTCGCCACCGATACCGAAACCCTCCGGCCCAGTAACGCCGTTTGGCCCGCTGGTCCGCTGCAGCAAGTACCCGCGCCCCCATGGGCTCTCCGGGAATGCGGAGCCACCGCTCTTGGCCAAAGCCCCGGGGTCGTCCCCGAAGTTGGAACGCCCCAGGTCACGCATCGCACGGGCACGTTCCAGTGCCGACGGGCTCCGCAGCCGCCCTCGCCATGACGCCGACCGCCCCTCCGCAGGCAGCTCCGCCCCCAGCGGCATCTTCTGCACGACCCCGTTGCGCTTCAACTCCGAGTCAATCAGCCCCAGCGTCTCATCAATCCCCACGCCACACGGAATGCGCCCAGCCAGAAGCGGCGACAAAGCCGCCCACGCCTCCGTCAAAACCGGCGCCAACTGCACGTCGCGCGTGGTTATGCCGTACTCAGTCTGCGCGGAGTACAGGTCCATGGTCGGGTTCACGACGGTGCTTAGCTCTTCGCCGTCCTCGGTTACGACCGCAATTTCGACGGGGCGAGGGCGGTACCGATCGCCCTCGTTCCCCACCATCA
>CAYFOT010000046.1:0-11258 GCA_964344825.1 uncultured Actinomyces sp. | reverse complement strand
ACCAAGGGCGGCATCCTCACCGACGCCGACGCACGCGCGCTGCGTGAGGACGGGACGGTCATTGAGGGCCTCTACAGCGCGGGCAACAACTCCGCCTCAGTCATGGGCAATACGTACCCGGGCCCCGGCTCCACGATCGCGCCCGCGGTCGTATTCGGGCTGCGCGGCGCAAGGGATATGGCGAAGAAGTAACGTTTCGTCATCCGTTCGAGGGCGGGCGTCGTTGCGCAAAGAATCCCTTCAACTGCGCCGCGACCTCGCCCTCGCCCACACCCGAAACCACCTCCACCTGATGGTTCAAACGCGAGTCCCGCACGACGTCGCGAATGGACCCGCAAGCGCCGGTCTTCGGCTCCCACGCACCGAAGACAAGGCGCGATACACGCGACTGGACCACGGCGCCCGCGCACATCGTGCAGGGCTCCAGCGTTACGACAAGCGTGCAGCCCTCCAGATTCCATGTGCCAAGCCGCTCCCCCGCCTGCCGCAGCGCCAGTATCTCCGCGTGCGCGGTGGGGTCAGCGTCGGCTTCGCGCCGGTTGTAGCCGCGTCCCACGACGTCGCCGTCGCGATCCAGTACGAGGGCGCCCACGGGCACATCCCCGCCCCGTGCGGCCTCTGAGGCCAGCGTGAGTGCCTCTTCCATCGCCCTCGCCAACTCCATCAACGGCCTCGCTTCCCGCACCTTCGTCCCACGCATCCTGACATGTACGCGATCCACACGTTACGCCCCTTGGGCTCACGTTATCCTTAGGCTATGCGCTTACAAGTCATTGACCACCCGCTGGTGGACCACAAACTAACTGTTCTTCGTAACAAGTCAACACCGTCGGCGACTTTCCGCTCGCTGGTGGACGAACTTGTGATGCTCTTGACCTATGAGGCTACGCGCAATGTCGCGGTGGAGCCGGTTGAGATTGAAACGCCCGTAGCGCCCACCACGGGTGTCCGTTTGTCTGAGCCCCGCCCACTGGTGGTGCCGATTCTGCGCGCAGGTCTTGGCATGCTGGACGGCATGACGCAGATGCTGCCGACCGCGGAGGTTGGTTTCTTGGGTATGCGCAGGGATGAGGACTCACTGGAAATCGAAACCTATGCGCGTAGGCTGCCGGAGGATTTGTCGGGCCGGGAGATTTACGTCCTCGACCCGATGCTGGCCACTGGGCACACATTGGTCGCCACGGTCGAATACCTCATTGAGCACAACGCGAAGTCAATCGTGTGCGTTTGCCTGCTGGCGACGCCGGAGGGGATCGCGGAGCTGGAGGAGAAGATCGGCGACCGTGCGGACTTGACGGTTGTCACAGCCGCCCTCGACCAAGGGCTGAACGAAAAGTCGTATATCGTTCCGGGTCTTGGCGACGCGGGGGACCGCCTTTACGGAGTTGTGGACTGAATGGCATAGAAAAAGGGCCTCGGATCTGTTTGAATCCGAGGCCCTCTTCTTTACGTCTTAGAACGCGGGGATAACCGCCCCGTCGCTCCACGTTTCTTCGATGAATGCCTTCACTTCGTCGCTGTGGAGGAGCTCTTCCAGCTTCAGAATTGCTTCCTCATTGGCGGCGCCGTTCGGCCACACCAGAACGTTCACGTACGGGTTCCCTTCCGGGTCCTCCAGAACGAGGGCGTCCTGAGATGGTGAGAGGCCACCTTCCAGTGCGAAGTTGCCGTTGATCACGGCAATGTCGACGTCCTGCAGGTTACGGACCAGTGACGGACCCTCAACCTCAATCAAGGAAATACCCTTGAGTGGCTTCACCGTGGTCACGTTGACTGCGCCGTCCTCCGGCAGTTCTACGAAGCCGTTTGCGGCCAGCAGCTGAAGTGCGCGCCCCTGGTTGGA
Organism: uncultured Actinomyces sp.; assembly: GCA_964344825.1. GTDB lineage: Bacteria > Actinomycetota > Actinomycetes > Actinomycetales > Actinomycetaceae > Scrofimicrobium. The sequence goes on along the minus strand of CAYFOT010000046.1, from coordinate 9,415 downwards.
GGGGTCATTGATGATGCCGACCTTCGCACCCTCAGGGACATCAGCCAAGTCGGTGATCTTCTCTGAGTAGATACCGAGCGGCTCCAGGTGGATACCAGTGCCCGGAACGAAGTCGTAGCCTGCTTCGGCCTTCTGATCATCTAGGTAGGGGACGGTCTGGAAGAAGTTGGCATCCAGTTCACCGGATTCCAAGTTCTTGTTGGGCAGGATGTAGTCGGAGAACTCAACGATCTCCAGCTGCAAGCCCGCGTCTGCCGCCAGGTTGTCGTTCACGAAGGCAAGGATCTTACCGTGGGGGCTTGGTGTTGCACCGACGGTCAGAACCTGGACGTCGGAGTTTTCTGCCTCCGCTGTTGCTTCGTCGTTGATCTCTGCTTCTGTGGACTGTTTCTCGCCGCCACCTGATGAGCAGCCTGCCAGCGCGAGGGCGGCAGCCGCACCGATTACGGCAAAGTTACGAATTGAACGCATGGGATTTCCTCCATTTGTTTGCTGTTCCCGGGGTGCCGGGAAAGCGGGTTTTGCCCGGATATGGGCAGTGACTTGGGTATTGGTTCCCCGGTTCTCCGGGGATGAAACATTGGGGTGATAATGCCGAGTACATATCTTGGAAGTAACTCCGGCTGGTGGCGCCTCAGCGGTGATCCACCAACCGGCTGATCATGTCGCCCAACATCTGAATCAGTTGCACAATCACGATGATCGCGATCACCGTGAGGATCATGACGTCATCCTGCCATTGGTTGTAGCCGTAGTTGATTGCCAACGCGCCAAGACCACCGCCTCCGACCGCACCCGCCATCGCGGAGTATCCGATCAGGGTGATGAGCAGGACAGTAACCGACTGGACCAGTGACGGTAGCGCTTCACGTGTTTGCACTGTCCATTCAATGGTGGTGTTGGAGGCGCCCATCATCTGCGCGGCCTCAATCTTGCCGGGACTCACCGCGTTGACGTTCGTCTCTACCAGACGCGCAAAGAAGGGTACGGCGCCGATCACCAGCGGCACGACGGTGGCTTTCCACCCGAGGGCGGTGCCCACCACCAGTCGCGTAAAGGGGAACAAAGCGATAAGCAAGATCATGAATGGGAAGGAACGCACCACGTTCACGATGACGCCCACAACCTGGTTTAAGGCTGGGCGCGGCTTTAGGCCCTGTCGCGAGCTGGAGGCAAGGAGCAGCCCAAGAGGCAACCCCAAAGCGACCGTGAGCACGCCTGACCAGCCGACCATCAAGAGAGTTTCCCAGACCGCGGGCCAGAACTTCTGTTGGATGGCGGGGTTGTCGCCCCATCGTGGACCGCCGGGCGCTGCAACCAGAAGGTTTACAAATGAGAACATCACACCCACTCCCTTACAAGGATGGCGTTTCGTTCCAGCTGACCGCGAATGACCCGGACATGGTATTCCGGAACCGTAATCGCAAGGCGACCCACCTGGATCTGCCCTATTGACTCAAAACGTCCCGCGGCAACGTCTGCGCCAAGAGATGCCACCAAGTTCAGCACTGTCGCACCCGTGGGGACGCCAGGATGGGATGTGAATGAGATGTCCAAGAGCGCACTGCCGGGCGGAATCTCAACGCCGTCAATATTGGGGCGCGGCACCAAGTCCTCTGACAAGGCCGAATCTGGAGTGCGCAGAACGTCCTCAATCGGGCCTGATTCGACCACGCGGCCATGCTGCAGCAAAGTCACGGAATCGCAGTAGTCGCGAACCACTTCCATCTCATGCGTGATGATCACCACGGTCACACCCGATTCATCGCGGAGCTTCTGCAGCAGGCTCATAACCTGCTTCGTGGAGTTCGCGTCGAGGGCGGAAGTGGGCTCATCACACAGCAGCACCGGCGGATTAGTGGCCATGCCGCGTGCTATCCCCACGCGTTGCTGCTGCCCGCCAGACAGCTGCGACGGATACGACTTACCGCGGTCCCCTAATCCGACAACGGTCAGGAGATGTTGAACGCGCTGTTCCGCTTCCTTCTTGTCGGTCCCCGCAAGCTTCAACGGGAACGCGACGTTTGCGGCGGCGGTCCGAGAGTCCAGCAGGTTCGGCGCCTGGAAAACCATGCCGATGTTGCGTCTTGCGGAGCGTAGCGCAGATCCATCAAGCGCGGTCATGTCAATACCGTTGACCACGATTTTCCCAGAGGTTGGGCGTTCCAAGGCGGTCAGGCAGCGAATCAGCGTGGACTTTCCCGCGCCCGACTGCCCCACTATCCCGTGGATGGCACCCGCCGGAATAGAAAGGTTCACGTCATCCAAGGCAACCACAGGCGTGGCACCCGGTATGTCGTAGACCTTCGCTACGTCCACTAACTCAATCAACATTCCTCCATCGGTCCTGGCCGAAGCACCTTGCTTTCGCTGGTTGCTGCAGCTTCATGGAGCCAGGTCTCTCAGCTGCTCTGGATGGTTTCTCTGACGATAATAGATGTAGTAGATGCTATCGCACCAAAAGCTGGCGTCCGAAGTATGGACAGTCAGGCGTTCTGGGGGTGTGGAACGCCCTCGAAATGATGGATCGGAGGAGTTCGTGGGAGCTGGACGGTACGCGCCTTCCCCAACGGGGGACCTCCACGTCGGGAACCTGCGCACAGCGTTGTTGGCGTGGGCAGCGGCTCGCTCAACTGGGCGTGACTTCTACTTACGCCTTGAGGATCTAGATAGGGGGCGTGCACGCGATCCCTCCGGGCAGATTCGGGATTTGGAGGAAATTGGGATCGACTGGGACGGCCCCATTGTGACCCAAAGTGAACGGCTGGACCGCTATGACGCGGCGCTGGATGAACTCCGTCGCAAAGGGCTGGTCTTTGAGTGTTTCTGCTCCCGTAAAGACATTCGCGAGGCGGCGTCCGCTGCTCATTCCACGCCGGGAACGTACCCGGGGACCTGCGCCCACCTAAGCGAGGCGGAGCGAGGGCGGAAGAGGGAACAAATGGCCTCCAGAGGGCTGAAACCAGCAATGAGGCTTGTACCCTCGGCCGGTGAATGGACCGTGCAAGACATGTATATGGGCACGTATACGGGCCCCGTGGACTCAGTTGTTTTGAGAAGAGGGGACGGTGCGTACGCCTACAACCTAGCGGTCGTGGTGGATGACGTGGCCATGGGGGTGGATCAGATTGTCCGCGGAGATGACCTACTGGCCTCCGCCCCCGTCCACTCCTATTTGACGGCTGAGCTGGGAGGGTCAGAGCCGACCTATGGCCACGTTCCGCTTGTACTGGGTCCCACTGGCGCACGCCTGGCAAAGAGGGATGGCGCGGTCACCTTGAGGCAATTGCATGACGTGGGGTTCACCACAGGCGACGTCATAGGCATGATTTCAAGCTCACTGGGGGCTCCCCCCATGACGACAGCAGACCAGTTCTTGGAGGCCTTCTCACGCATAAGACAGCCGTTTCCCAGCTGGACATTTACGTACTAGAACCCACGCCACACGGTTGCCCGACGTGCACAGAACCAGTGCACTAATGAGTAAAAACGCTCAGTTCTTGCCGTTATTTTTGTATGACAGTTATTGTTTAGTTTCGTTTATGTATTAACGGCAGAGTATCTGTCCCGACTTCACACGAAGGAGGCCTTTGTGGGCCGCCCCAGAATGTACGACGAAGCGCTTCGTGAGCGCTTGATAGAAGAAGCACGCTCCATGCTGTCCAAAGATGGCTACCATGGCGTGTCGCTTCGTGTCCTGACCAAGAATGTTGGCACCTCAACGAACGCGGTGTACACACTATTCGGGTCCAAAGAAGCACTGATGGCGGAGGGGGTGGTGCGCGACATTGAAGACAGGATGGCGACGCACTCCCCAGGTCGCGACGGTGAGCCCCACGCGAAGCTGTTTGAGTTCGCGCGGTCATATAGAAAGCACTCAGTCGCTGACCCACGTACGTTCCACGGGACGTTCGAAGCGATGGAGGAGGCACGTAGGCCGGGATCTCTCACTGACCGGGTCAACCCGGAAGTGAAGAACATCTCGACGAAGATACGCGAACCCATCGTGGTTCTGTGTCAGCAGGTGGCGGAGCAATTCCCCGACGCCAATCTGGAACCAGAGAAGATGGCAACTGCCCTTTGGGCGGTTGCCCACGGATTCATTGCACTGGAGATCGCTGGGGCACTCCCCCAAACCTCTGAAGAAGCTGATGCTCTATTCGATGAGAGCCTTGAGTCGCTGTACTTAGGATGGTCTTTGGCGCGGACACCGGGCATCGAAGAGGGCCTGCGCGCCGCCATGGAGGGGCAAGCAGGGTAAGTCTATTGAACGGCTGAGCATCACGGCTTCGTGCGCTCACCGATCAGCCCACCACAAATCAAGAATGCCGGTGGTCACCGTAAAGTGGCCACCGGCATCCTCTATCTATTAGGACTATCCCTTCACAGATCCGGCCGTCAGACCACGGACGAAGTACCTCTGCAAGGAGAAGAATACGGTGAGCGGAACGATCATGGAGATGAACGCCCCAGCCGTAAGTAGATGCCAGTCTTGACCACGAGAACCAGCGAGCGACTGCAGACGCGCCGTCAGCGGTGCTGTCAGCTCTTGTCCGCCGGAGAATGTCAGACCAACCAGCAGGTCATTCCACACCCACAGGAACTGGAAGATCGCAAAGGATGCAATTGCCGGAACCATGAGTGGCAGAACGATACGCGTGAACGTGGTCACGTGCCCAGCCCCGTCTACCTCAGCTGCCTCTATCAACTCATGCGGGATTTCCGCCATGAAGTTGTGCAGCAGGAAGATGGCAAGAGGCAACGCGAACGCAGTGTGTGCCACCCAGATGGACATGAATGGGAAGTCGCGCCCAAACGCGGAGCTGAAAATCCTCAGCAAAGGAATCAGCGCCATCTGCAGCGGAACGATCTGCATCGCAAAAACAACAACGAATACCCAATCGCGCCCTCGCCACTTCATGAATGAGAAGGCGTAGGCAGCCATGGTTGCAATTGCTAGCGGGGCAATGGTCGCTGGGACCGTGATCACCAAGGAGTTGATGAAGTAGTTCACCAGGTTTCCCTGGGATGATGACCCAAACAGAACCTGTTGGTAGTTGGAAAGGGTTACGGACGGATGGGCAAAGAATGTCCACCATCCCGTCGACTTGATCTCAGCTTCGGGACGGAACGACGTCACAAGCAGACCCACTGTGGGAACAGTCCAGAAGACCGCGATAAGCACTGCCATTAGGGATGCAAAGCGGTTGCTCAGCGACTTCTTCGCAAGTGTCACAGCACCAACGTGCTCTTTGTTGGAAGACTTTTTCTGCTTGCCCACAACGTCGTCAGGCAGCACTTCAGAAATGGTGCTCATCCGCGAACCTCCTTATTCTTCAGCATCTGGCGAATGTTGAACACCACGATGGGGATGACGAGGACGAAAATGATCACCGCGGTCGACGAACCCAAACCAGCATTCCCGAACGTGAAGGATTGGTCGTACATCTGGTTTGCCAGGACTTGGGTTTGGAACTTCGCACCCGTCATCGTCTGGGTGATATCGAAGACTTTCAGTGTCGCGATAGTAATGGTCGTGTAGACAACAACCAAGGTGGGGCGGATAGTGGGCACCGTTATCTTGGAGAACATCTGCCAAGCGTTCGTACCATCCAGTTTCGCCGCCTCAATGAGCTCAATCGGTATGCCTTTGATCGCCGCAGAAATCAAGACCATCGCAAAGCCTGCTTGGATCCAGATCAGCACCACGATCAGGAAAAGAGTGTTGAGCGGGCTGTCCTGCAGGAAGCGAACCGGCTGCCCGCCGAAGGCGACGATGATCGCGTTCAAAAGGCCGCGCTGTGTTTGGCCCGCACCACGGAAGTCATACATGAAGCGCCAGATGATGCCCGCACCCACGAAGGAGATTGCCATGGGCATGAACAGGAGCGATTTCATGCCCTTCTCAAATTTCTTTCCGTCGATGAGCAGCGCGTAGAGCAATCCGACGCCGATAGAAACAAGAGGAACGAGGAGCACCCAGATGGCCGTGTTGATGAAGGCACGCTGGGAGTCTGCATTCGTGAACAGCCACAGGTAGTTGTCAAGGCCGACGAAACTCTTGGAGTTCCGGTCGAAGAATGAGTTGTAGGTGGTTTGCACGGCCGGCCAGATTAGCCCCATGGCTAGAAGCGCAAACGCAGGAAGGACGAATACCGCAACCGACGCGATGTTCCGTCCTCTGCCCTTGAGGCGGTCAGCCAGCGAAGCAAAGAGGAGCAAAACCGCGATGATTAGCGCAATTGCGATCAGTGCCAGGACCATCTGGCCGATCTTGGTATGTAAAAGCCAGTTCACTGTGTTTTCCTAAGCTTGTGAGGCGCAGGGCCGCTAGGCCCTGCGCCTCGCTCTAGTTACTTACCAGAACCCAGGGTCAGCTGGTCGGCCAGGAATCCTGGATGTTCGTCAGCATCGTTTCAGTGTCGATCTGACCATCAATCCACTGGGTCGTGGCGGTCCAGAAGGAACCGGCGCCAACCTCAGAAGGCATCATGTCAGAACCGTCGAAACGAGCAACGGAGTTCGGATCCTGCAACAGTTCGATCGCAAGGCGAAGGATGTCAGAAGATGCCAGAGCCGGATCCACGAACTTGTTTGCGGAGGTCACGCCACCCAACTCAACGCGGGTGTTAGCGAATGTGCCGGAAGCCATGTAGGCCTGCACGGCCTCAGCTTCTGGGCTGTCAGCAAAGCGTGCCACGAATTCACCGGCAACAAGCAGCGGGTGCTCTTCTGTGGTCTCTGCAGGCAGGTAGAACGCGAAGACGTCACCGTCCGGTGCAACCGTCGTGCCCTCTGGCCACTGTGCTTCGTAGAAGGAAGCCATGCGGTACATGTAGCACTGGTTGTCTAGGATGGGCAGACCGCCATCATTGAAGGAGGTCGTTGCGATGGATCGGGAGTCGCCGATGCCACCGTTGACGTAGTCGTTGTTGAGCAGGATGTCGCCGACTGCGGTGGCCGACTTCAGGATTACTTCGGAGTTGAACGGAATCTCGTGGCTAACCCACTTGTCGTAGTCGTCCGGTCCTGCGATGCGCAGTACGTAGTCTTCGATCCAGTCAGTGGCCGGCCAGCCAGTCGCTCCGCCGGACTCAATGCCTGCACACCAGGGCTTGGTACTGCCTTCGCCCGCGGTATCCTCAGCGATCTTGGCAGTCAGAGCCATCATTTCATCCAAGGTCTCTGGAATCTCATAGCCATGCTCTTCAAATGCGGAAGGCGAGTACCACACGAAAGACTTCACGGAAGCAAGCATTGGCGCGGCGTAGAACTTTCCGTCAACGCTGCCGTATTCCTTCCATTCTGGTGACCAACCCTCATCAACCAGCTTCGTAACCTGTTCGTTGGCTTCCTTAACCTCACCGGTATCAACCATGCGCTTCAAGAGGCCTGGCTGCGGAATGACCGCCAAGTCAGGGGCGTTGTTGCCCTCTACCTGTACAACCAGCTGCTGCTCAAACTCACCAACACCGTTGTGCTCAACAGTGATGCCGGTACATTCCGTGAACTTGTCAAACGAAGCCTGCAGGTCATCGGCCTCAGAGTCACGGATGGAGGAGAACAGAGTCACTGAGGTGCCGGGGAAGCTTCCGTACTGCTCAAAGTCCTCACAGCCTTCAGCAACGGCCGCGTCACCCTCTCCGCTTTCCTTGTCCTTCCCGGAGTCGCCCCCGATCTCTCCGCCGCCGCTGCCACATGCAGACAGGGCAAGTGCGGTCGCCGCCGCGGCACCCGCAATGCCAGCAAAGCGCTTCTTAGTTACTTTCATATTTCCTCCGTACAACTGTGCCGAAACGACACTGTGAACAACACCACCGGTATGGGCGCGCTCCCAAGTAGACCAAATGTGACCGATAACTGCAAGTGCACACGGCTGAATGTTGGTTACGAAATGGCAACCTTTTGGTTTCAGGAACACTTTTGACGTTGCGCACATGAGGCCCAAGGCCTACTTAAAGGGTGAAGCGTCCTCGTCTGGTACGCCGAGAACGCCTCACTTTTTAGAGTACAAGAGTTATAGCGCTTGCTTGTCTCCAATCAGCACCTTGTACAGCCACCCCTGTGCAATCAATGTGACAGGAAGTGCGAAGAGAACGCCGACGCCGAAGAACAAGGATCCGACGGCATTGGCGATCACTGACGCCAAGAGGAAGACGACAACGGTTGCGATGTTGTTCCACACAAGCTTCAGTGATGTTTGGATAGCGAGCCACGGGGCGTAGTTCTTATCAACGATCAGCCAATACGCGAATATCGTCATCATGTTGACCACGACCGGGCCCACGAAGGTGAATCCCAGAACGCCACTAACTACGGCAATAATCAGCCACGCCAGCAATATCTTGCCCACATGGTCAAACCGGAAGAACGTGCTGAACTCAACCGGCTCATCACGCATGATTGAAAGGATCCCCCGCAGGAAGTTGGCCTGAGCCATCGCGGGATACACGACCGCGAACGCTATGCCTATAAGAAACGCTAAGAACAGCAACGCAGTGGATTGTTGGCGCGCCGCAAGGGCAGACAGTCCCATCACCACCAGTATTACGGCGGCCAATATACCCACGTATGCCAGCGCTGTGAGGACTAAGACCCCCATATGCTGGCGGAACTTCATCCACGCATAGTTGAACCCAGTCGTGATGCTGACGTGGTCAACTGGGACGATCTCAATCTCCTCTACCACCGCCACGAAGGGCTGCGGAGGCTGTTGGTAACCGCCCTGCGCATAGCCACCCGGGTACGCCCCGGGCGGTTGACCGGGGGGCATCCCTGGGTGTCCCGGCTGCCCACCCGCGGGACCGTGGGGTTGATAGGGCTGGCCTGGAGGCATCTGCGACCCAGGCTGCGACTGCGGCGGCGGTGCGGCCGCGGACTGGGGGGCTGGCATCTGCCCCACGACGGGGGCTTGCTGCTGTGTGTGCGGCGCGGGAGCATAGGCGGACTGGGGTGGCGCCGGCATGTGGGCACCCAGCTGAGGGGACGGCGGCGCCCCATGCTGTGGCAGCGCATCCGTAGCCATGGTGGTATACGGCAAAGGTGTCGTCGCCACTGGCGGCACATTGGACCCACCGGGTCCAGCATGTGTAGTCGAGGCGGGAGGAGGTGGAGGCGGAGGCATCCTCCGTCCTTCTGGTCCTTGATTACGCGGCGCATCCTCGGCACCGCTTGGCTGGGGATCTTCGGATGCCATGACTTCGTATCTCCGTTCCTCAAACTTCGTCGTTTACGGCGGCAACGCCATGTGTCTGCGCCCACTTGTTCGGGGCAGACACTTTGACGATACCAGCGTGAGTCCGTTCGCTTTGCCGGAAAGCACAAAGTCCCCGCCGGTGGGTCTCACCAGCAGGGACATTGGCGCGCCCGAAGGGACTCGAACCCCCAACCTTCTGATCCGTAGTCAGATGCTCTA
>CAYFOT010000045.1:8368-11385 GCA_964344825.1 uncultured Actinomyces sp. | reverse complement strand
TCAGCAAGCATCTCCCTAGTCGTAGCTAACAGATCCGGAACGCGCTTCGTGGCCGCGGCGTAGACGACCGCGTCGTCCACCGCGGCGTAACCGTGGATGAGGATGTTCCTGAGCCCGATAAGTCGACGATAATCCGGGATCCGTTCGGCCACCTTGAGATCTGATTTGCGAAGCGCGTTCAGCGCCTCTCCAACTATTTCCAGTTGGCGTTCGACTGCAGATTGGACCAATACGTCCTCCGCGTATTCCGCCTCAGACATTCCCTCCATAAATCGAAGCACCCGTTTGCACGCATTCTGCACGTCCCAAAGTAGGGACACCGACTTAACGTGCATAAATCTCCTCCGCTTCTTCCTCCAACACGGCGGAAAAATGAGGATTACGTATACCCGCCGCCATGACTAGATCCACTGGCCGCCCGAACAGTTCCTCCATCGCATCCTTGAGCTCAAAATAGGCTTCAAAGGGGTCCTCAACATCACTTGAGAACTCAACCAGAAGGTCGACATCGCTGGAATCAGGATCGAACTCACTTGTCAGCGCTGAACCAAAAAGCCGCAAGCGCTCAACGGGAAAATCGGCGAGGATCCGCGCCACAGTTGCATGATCAATCACCAAAGACATACTTCGAGGGTACGGGAACAGACACGTGGCGCGCCAGAAGTCGAAACGTCGCTAGACACCAGAGAGGCAATCGAAACTATTGAGGATGTCGCGCTACCCCCCGCACACCTAACTTTCCAACATGGCGTGACACTTTGGAAAGTGTAGCTAGACCTGACAACATGGAAAGTCGAAGAGTTCGACTACCAAAAAGGGAGGTGAGCGCAATGGACCCACGTGAAGCAAGGGACGCTCTGGATCAGATTGGGGAGGCGAAAGATGTGGTTTCGTCGCACTCGAAGGCGCCAACGGGCTACTACGCGGCGCTGGGGCTGGCGATTGGAATTGACGTCACGACCATCGCGTTCCCACTCCCGTGGAACCTAGTCGGGGTGACAATCACGCTCCTGCTGGTGGCGGCCGCAGTGGCTTGGTATCGCTCCGCGGTTGGAACTTGGTCATGGGGCACGGTGAATGTGTTTAGCGCGTGGCCGTTCTGGGTCCTCACCGTGGTCGTTGTGGCTGCACTGATCGTGTCGATAATGGTCAGGACGGTTCCGGTGGCACTCGTCTGCGGCTTCGTTGCATTCCTGGTCACAGCGGTCCTGGGGCCGATTTGGGACCGCAACTACATGCAGCAGGTGCGTGATCGGTGATGACAACCCCAGGAGAGCAGTTCGACACCGTCATTCATGGGCCCCACCGACTCAGGATCTGCGCGGTGCTGGATTCCGTTGACGAAGCGGAGTTCGCCGTCCTGCGCGACGCGACCGGGGTGAGCGAATCCGTGCTTAGTAAACAGGTGAAAATACTGGAAGACGCCGGATACGTCTCCACGACCAAGGGCAAACGTGACCGGCGGGTGCGGACTTGGGCCTCGCTGACTAGCGAGGGCAAGCGTGCCTACCGCGGGCACGTCGCCGCGCTACGGGCCATAGTGGAGACGGGCGCAGGCTGAGGCGTGCCCTCGTCCCCAGCCGTACCCGGGCTACTGCACAACGCCCTCGTCATCACAGACGAAACCATCGCGTGGGTGGGCCCCCTAACGGAACTCCCCGCCGAATACGCCGACCTCCCCGTGGAAGCTCACCCGGGCGCCACCCTCATGCCGGGCATGGTGGCAACTCACGACCACGGGCTGGCATTCGTGGCCGGCGGGGGGAGAGGTCGACTCGATCACCCAGATCAAACACAAAGTCCGTGCGCACCATAAGGCGGGCGTGGACGTCATCAAAGTGATGGCGACGGGCGGGTTCGGGACGTCGGGCTCGGCGCCGTGGAACGCGCAGTTCACCACTGCGGAACTGGCCGCGATCGTCGAAGGGGCCCACCGCCTCGGCAAACACACCGCCGCCCACGCGCACGGCACCCAGGGCATCGCTCGGGCGGTCGAGGCCGGTTTCGACTACATCGCGCACGTCTCCTTCGTTGGCGAGGACGGAATCACTTCCTTCGACCCCGACATCGCCGACGAGATCGCACGCAAGGGGATCTACGTGGATCTGGCCAGTCCGCCCTCGTACCCTGCCGTCGAGGGCGAAACCGGAACGCCCCACGCCAAAGCCCTCTTCGACCGCGGGGTAAAAGTGGTCGTCGGGCACGACATCGGCGCCGTCGTGCCGCCCAGCGCGTACCACGAAGGGTTGGGGCAGATGGTCGCCTCGGGATTGCCCGTGGAGGAGGTGCTGATCGCGGCCACGTCTCGCGGCGCTGCCGCCGTTGGGCTGGCGGGCGTTACGGGCGTGTTGGAGCCGGGGTACGCCGCCGACGTCCTCGTCGTTCACGGGAACCCGACCGCACGTATTGAGGACATCGCGCATATTGACGAGATCATCATCGGCGGCCGCTATCCCTACGTTCGTGCGTCCAACACCCGCTGCACAAGATCCGCGATTTCAGGGTCGAGGACGACGATGCGTATCTCCTCCACCTCCGTTGGTGTCTCCGTCAACGTGTTCACGGCAATCCACACTGCATCTGCAAGCGGCCAGCCGAAAATCCCTGCGCTCAAGAGCGGAAACGCAATGCTCTTCACGCCGAGCTCATCCGCAACGCGCAGGCTGTTCCGGTAGGAACTGGCCAGCAGGTTCGGGTCGCGCTGCCCCGCAGCGTAGTTGGGACCTGGGGTGTGGATGACGAAGCCGGCGGGTAGATCCCATCCGGTAGTCCACCCAGCTTCGCCGGTAGCTAAGCCGTGTGGAAAGCGTTCAATCAACTCCGACAGCAAACCGGGTCCGGCAGTCGCGTGAATCGCCCCGTCGACTCCTCCCCCGCCACGCATGCGCTGGTTCGCTGCGTTTACTATCGCGTCGACATACTGCGTCGTGATGTCGTCGACTACTACTTCCACGTGAGCCATGAATCCATCATTCCACGGGGTCGGCCAGCATACAGGTGCACGCGAGCGCAAGACC
>CAYFOT010000045.1:0-8268 GCA_964344825.1 uncultured Actinomyces sp. | reverse complement strand
GCACGCGAGCGCAAGACCGAACGTTATCCCCAACATCGATGGTTAATCCCGGGATTAACCACCGATCATGCACCACAACGTTCGGTCTTAGGAAACCGGCGCTTCTCTAGAGCGAATCCCACAGTCCGAACGTCGCGTAGCTGCGCCAAGGGCGCCACTGCTCCGCAACCCGCGCCGCTTCCTTGGGCGCCAGAGGCGCAACCGCCTCCTTTATACCCGCGTCCGTCTCCAAAAAAAACGTCGTTCATCCCCAAGGTCCGCATCGCAATGTAACCCGCTGTCCAAGGGCCGATCCTCTTGATGGCCAGCAAACGAGTCACCTGCTCCTCAGGATCTTCTGGATGGTCGAGGTCGAACTGCCTCCTCACCCGCCCCACTATTTCATCCGCCACCGGCCCCAGCCCATCACTGATTTCCAGTTCGAGGGCGGTCTTATCCTCCCTATGCCCCACCCGCAGCCAGCCGGTAAAGGCCGGGCCGTCCCCGCCCGCTAACGACGGGGTCCGTGAGCTCCGTCCGTCCTCATCTCCCAGACGCACGGTTCGCGAATACCTGCCGTCCTCAATCAACTCCACACCGTCGATTGTCCTGTTCTGCAGGAACCCGAGGACCTAGTCCCAGCGGTAAGGCGGCTGATACGGCAAGAGATAGTGCATGAATGCAGGCTACCCCCGCTCCGTCGGGCGTATCCCACAGGTTGCAACGGGTTTTCGGGTATTTTCCCGGGCTAGAATAGGGGGGACGAAAGGTCTCCGTGAACAACTCCCGATATTTCACTGTGCCCGGAAGCGACAAAACATACGATCGCAACTGGATGCTGGCAGTCCTCCTCATCTCCTTGGCACTCACCCTGCTACAGGTGAGCTCGGTCAACAACCTGCTGCCTTCCATCGAATCTGCCATGTACGCGTCGGAGTCCGGGATCCAATTGATCCTCTCCGGTTACGCGTTGGCGGTTGGAATAACGCTGGTGCCGGCGGGGCGCCTAGGTGACATCTTCGGCAGGTCCAGCCTGTGGGTCATCGGTTTGGCGATCTTCACCATCGCATCTCTTGGTGCTGGTCTGGCCGGGAATATCGTCGCCCTAAACACCATGCGTGTCCTTCAAGGTATCGGCGGCGGATTCTTCTCCCCGCAGGTCACGGGGCTGATCCAACAGTATTTCCAAGGCCACGCACGCGCACGTGCCTTCGGCTTCATGGGCCTCGTCGTCTCCGCTTCGGTCGCGGTGGGGCCACTTTTGTCGGGCGCCCTAGTCGCCATGCTTGGGGAAGACCCTGGCTGGAGGTACTCCTTCTTCATTAACGTACCGATCGGTCTGCTGGGTTTAGGGGCCGCGTGGCGGTTCCTGCCCTTCGGGAAAGAGCGCCGCACAATCGGCCCGAACGCTGCCCAAGCCGAGGAAGAGTATGAAGCCCAAGAAGCCGCCTCCGGACCCACTCCGAAGCGGCCGAAGCGCCAGAAGATCGACCTCGACCCCATTGGCATGCTCATGCTGATGGCGGCGGTGCTCGGCATCATGCTTCCCTTCATGATGCACGGCGTGGCTTGGCGCTGGTTCCTGCTGGTCGGAGGGTTCGCGATGATCGGCGTGTGGGTCATGTGGGAGTTTGCGTATGCGCGCGCGGGCCACTTCCCCATGGTTGACATGAAGATGTTCAAGATCCGCTCATTCAGCTACTGCACGGCTATCTCCGCCCTCATGTTCTTGGGAAGCTCCACGATCTTCGTGGTGTTGGCGCTATTCCTGCAGGACGGGCTGGGCGTCACGGCTCTGATGGTGGGCGTCGTGGGTCTTCCGAATGCCATCGCATCTGGATACGGGGCCGTGTGGGCGGGGAAGCGCGCCCTGCAATACGGCAAGGTCATACAGGTTTACGCGTTGGCGTTGATGCTCGGTTCCCTCCTGCTGCTGATCGGCGGATTCTGGGCCGTCATTGAACTGGGATGGTCCGTGTACTGGCTGATCATCCCGATCCTGCCGATGGGGCTGGGAGCGGGGCTCATGGGCTCCGCCAACCAGACCCAGGCAATGATGGACGTCCCCCATGCTCACGGTGGCACCGCCGGGGGTTTGCAGCAGATGACACAGCGCATCACCACGGCAATCGGCAACGCGCTGATCACGGGCGTGCTGTTTTCCACGTACCAAGGTGGGCGCACGACCGAAGGTTGGCTGGTGGGTGCCAGCGCCGGGCTGGGCGCGATAGCGGTGTTCCTCGCGTCCGCCCTCGCCCTCGCCATCATTTTCTGGAAGCGGGTGCCAAGCAGACCCGCCGCGTGACTTCCGCCCGAAACCCCAGGCGCTCTTGGCTTGCGCCCAAACCCCTCCATAAGCTGGTTGTTTTGCCATTGTGAGTGAGAAGAGAGCAATCGTGTCGCTTCGCGATAACCCCATGATTCACACGCTGGTTAACCTCCGCGGAAACGGTCGCGCGGCCGTCTATACGGAACCCATGTGGGGCCTGTCCATGCAGCTGGTCCTTCCCTACGCATCAGTGTTCATGCTGGCACTGGGCGTGCGCGACACTAACATCGGGCTAATCGCGACGGTCGGCATCCTGTCCCAAGTCGTCTTCGGCCTGCTCAGCGGCGTGATCACGGACAAACTCGGCAGGCGCGCCACGACCGCACTCTTCGACATCGTCGCGTGGGTGATCCCATCCCTCATCTGGGCTATGGCGCAGAACTTCTGGTGGTTCCTCACCGCTTCTGTCATCAACGGCGCGTGGCAGGTCACGCAGAACTCCTGGGACTGTCTTCTGGTCGAGGACGTTGACCGCAAAAAGATCCCCGCCGTCTACTCCCTAGTAAAAATCGCCGCCGAGTTTTCCGCGCTCTTCGCCCCTATCGCGGCCCTCCTTGTATCCCACTTCGGCCTCGTCCCGGCCGTGCGCATCCTCTACGTGAACGCCGCGTTCATCATGGCAGTCAAGATCTGGTTGCTGTTCCGATATTCAACGGAAACAGCGGTCGGCAAAGTCAGAATGGCGGAGACGAAGGGCGTACCGATCTGGCGTTCCCTCGCGGAATACCGCGGCGTCCTCGGACTGATCGTCCACTCCAAAGGCACCTTGTTCTCGCTGGCGATCGCCGCCCTCGTCGGCGCCGTCGTCCTGGTCAACGGAACCTTCTGGCAGATCGCCATCAACAAACGACTGGGCGTTCCGGATGAGCTGCTCCCGTTCTTTCCAATGGCCCGCTCCATCCTGATCGTCGTCTTTTTCTTCACTGTGGTCCCGCGCCTGACGCAACGCGCGTCTCTGCGCATGGCCACGCTGCTGGGTTTTTCCGCGTTCATGCTGGGTCAGTTGACGCTGGTCGCAACCCCGGTTCCGGACGAGGGCGCCACCGTCCACACCTACCTGTGGCTCAGCCTCTGCCTTCTGCTGGACGCGTTCGGCGGGGGCATCCTGGCGATGCTCGCAGAATCCCTAGTCGCCCTCCACGTGAACCGCGAGGAACGTTCCCGAGTCATGGCCATCCAACGCACCGTCGTCATGCTGGCGACCGCCCCGTTCGGCTGGATCGCGGGCTGGCTGTCCAGCATGAACCGCAGTTGGCCGTTCATCCTCACCGCGGGGTTGCTGGCGATCGGCATCGTCCTCGCAAGTCGTTTCTGGGTTGGAACGCCGGCGCACCGGGAAGAGGACTAGTTACTTCCCCTTCGTACTGTGCCGCTCCGGAACGTGGAAGTGTGTGAGCGTCATATGCCCGGTCTCCAGCGCGGAAAACGGCAGGCTCCCCTCCAGCACTGCCACGCCCGACGTCGGATATTTTTCTTCCAGTTTCTGCGCGGCTTTACTGTCCCGGTTTTTGGCGAGGGCGAGGGCGGTTGCCGCAATCGCGGGCTCATGCCCCACCAGAGCGACCTTCTTGGCGTCGGCCCCATGATCCGTAAGGACACCTAGATACGCGCGGTGCGCCTGGTCGTAGAGCTCATCGACGTAAACCACGGGACCCTCAAGCGCCGCATTCTCCAAGGTCTTGCGCGTGCGCGTGGCCGTCGAGCACAAAATCAAGTCGAACGGCCCCACGTTATCCCTGATCCACTCCCCCGCGAGCTTCGCTTGGCGCTCCCCGCGCGGCGCTAGCGGCCGGTCATGGTCCGCAACCCCTTCCGGATATGCAGACTTGCCGTGCCTCAATAGGACCAGCGTGTGCTTCATGTGTTTTCTCCCCGTAGCCGGAATCGAGCATGATGTACCTAGTCTGCCCCACCCGCCGCCCGCGCGTCATGGCAAGCTAAAACCAAGTATCGTCGGACGGCGGGAGTGGGTCCAATGGAGCAGGTTTTCACCAAACGCGCGGAGGACTTCGGCCAGCCTTTGTATGAGGCAGCGGGGCTTGCCTGGCTGGCCGACGGCGGTGCGAAGGTGCCCGCGGTCATAAAGGTCACGCCGACGTCGTTGTCGACGGAGCTGGTCGAGGACGGTGGGGCTGCCCCCGAAGCCGCCCTCGAACTGGGACGAATGCTGGCGCTGCTGCACTCCAGTGGGGCACCGTGGTTTGGGGCGCCACCGCCGGGGTTGAAGGTCCGCCCGGGCGCTACGTTCGTGGACGGGTGGATGGGCAGGGCCCCGTTGCCGCTTTTGGCTCAGCCGGAACGGGACCTCGCGTGGGGGCGGTTCTACGCTCAGTATCGGATCCGTCCATATCTGTCGGACGTGTTCGCGGCAGACCAGAAAAGGGAGGTGGAAGAACTCTGTCGGCTTCTGGACGAGGGCGCCTTTGACCTACCCCAGCCCAAAGCGGTGCGCGAGGCGGGCCACGCAGCCGCACGCCTGCACGGAGACCTCTGGAGTGGGAACGTCCTGTGGAGCCGACCCGCCCCAACTTTGATTGACCCTGCCGCGCAAGGTGGGCATGCGGAAACCGACTTGGCTATGCTCCACACTTTCGGCGCGCCCCACCTGGACAAGATTCTGGCGGCCTACCAGGAGGTTTCTCCGCTATATCCGGGTTGGGAGAGGCGCGTGGACCTGCACCAGCTGCACATCCTGGTCGTTCACTGCTACCTGTTCGGCGGCGGCTATGTTTCCATGTTCATGAACTCGGTGCGGGCGACGCGCGCGCTGGTTCGATAGTGCCAGCAGGCCACGCGTCGAGGCGTTCGCGAAGGCGCTCTTGGAGACCTTCTAAGACAACAGCTCCAACAACTGCTGGGCATTCACGGGCGCGTGCCCGGCAGCCGTGTTGTCGAAGTAGACATAGCAGTCGTGGCCTTGGTCCAGCTCAGGGCGCAACACATCAGCCCACGCTTCCAAGGCCTCTGCCGTGTAGTTGGAATAGTAAATCCGCGGAGACCCGTGCAGCCGGACGTACGTGAAATCGGCGGTCACCTCATCAAACTTGGGGTGCCGACCGGCCGAGTCCGCCATCACCAACGCGACATCGTGGTCCTCCAAAATCGCGTACGCCTCCTGGGAGCGGAACGACTCATTGCGAGGCTCAATCGCATACCGCAAGCGCGCTTCCGGAGCGGGTACCGCGAGTGGGACGCCTGAGTCGCCCTCGACCTCTGCGCCCGCTTGACCCACGCTCGGAGCGCCGTTATCGGCGGCCGCCCCGCCCGCGTCGCCCTCCGCGCCCTCGCCCACCTCATTTGCGGCAGCCGCGCTTTCAGTCGCCAACGCCACCTCCGCCTGCACGCGCGCCAACTCCGCGGCTTCCCCGTGCGTCTTTGGCAGCCGCCCCAAGAACTCCGCAAACACGTCCGCGTCAAATTTGAGCGAGGGCGGAAGCTGCCACAGAACCGGCCCCAAAGACCCGCCCAACGCCAGCGGACCGGAAGCGAAAAACTTGCCCACCGCCTCATCCGCGTCACGCAACTTCTTGAAATGCGTGACTCCGCGCCACCCCTTCACCGCAAACGGAAACCCATCCGGAACCTGAGTCAGCCACTTCTCATACATGGTTGGCCGCTGGAGCCGGTAGAACGGACTGTTCATCTCCACGGTCGCGACGTGCTCCGCCAAATACCCGAGCTCCTTGGCCTGAACCAATCCCTTGGGGTAGAACTTCCCGCGCCACTCCCTGTACGCCCAACCCGATGTTCCTATCAGCGCAGCGCCGCGCTTCGCCTCAGTCTCCATCCCTCAACTATGCGGCCACGCGCCGCGACCGGCAACCCGAAGTGAACCGGCGGCTCAGCCGGACACAACTCGGCGGCGCAACCGAAGACAGCCTCAGCTCAATCGGAGAGGGGGCGCCTCAGCAGTCGCCGTGCCCGGGGAGGGTACGGACGTTCCGCGCTGCCCTGGCCCGGCTCCCCCACTGGTCACTCGGCGGGTATTCCACGCCAAGCAGCGACAATCCACGAGCCGGCGCGACCGGCACCCCGTGCCCACGCGACGGATTGGCGACCAGTTCACCCGCCCACGCCACCGCCCTCGCCCCGCGCCCAACCTCAACCAGCGCGCCCACCAGCGAGCGCACCATCGAGTGACAAAACGCGTCCGCCTCCACTTCCACGGCGATCGTGCCGCCCTCGTGCGTGACGTCCAGGCGCCGCAGCGTACGTATCGTGGTCGCGCCTTCCCGCGGCTTGCAGAACGAGAGGAAATCGTGCTCCCCAACCAGTAGCGCCGCGGCCTGGTTCATCAGGTTCACGTCGAGGGCGCCTGTGGCCGTCCACCACACCGCATCGCGACCGATGGGGTTCCGCGCGGCTACAGAGTCCACCAGTTGGTAACGGTATGCGCGGCCGATCGCGGAGAACCGGGCGTCAAAGTCTTTGTCGACGGGCCGGACGCTGGTGACGACGACGTCGCAGTCCCCCTTGGAGTAGGCGGTGCGCGGCAGGCGGCCGCTTTCCGTGAGTGGGCGCCACAGCGCGGAGTAGCGTGCCGCTAGCAGGCCGTTGACGCGGGAGGTGAATTTGGCGAGGGCGGCCGGGCTCATATCGCTCAAAACCTTGCGTGGGCGATCGGAACTGCGGGAGGTAGGGGGCTCGATGGGGCCATCGGGCGTCGTCGCGGGGTCCTCCTCCCCCTGAAGGTCGAAATGCGCGACTTGGGAAAGTGCGTGCACGCCCGCGTCAGTGCGGCCGGCAACGGTGAGGTTCGCCGGGACGCGCAAGATTGTGGATAGCGCTGCCTCTAACTCCCCTTGGACCGTGCGTAGCCCGTCTTGCTTTGCCCAGCCATGGAAGTAGGTGCCGTCGTAGCGGAGGTCCAGGCGGAGTCTCACTTCAGACACACCCGACTCACCGGGCTCACCTGCTGCACCAGCCTCACCGACTTGCGCGGCCTCTCTATTCTTGTCGGCTGCTCCGCCCTCGCCCTCATCAGCCCCGCCAACTTTCGTGGCCTCGCTACTCTTGCCTACTGCCTCGCCCTCGCCCTCATGGCGCCCGCGCTCCTCGATCACGAGCCGCCCACTAGGTCCCAGGTGCGGACGCCGCCGAAAATTCCGGCCTCGTTCTGAACGAATATGACGTTTTG
Source organism: uncultured Actinomyces sp. (assembly GCA_964344825.1). Taxonomy (GTDB): domain Bacteria; phylum Actinomycetota; class Actinomycetes; order Actinomycetales; family Actinomycetaceae; genus Scrofimicrobium. The sequence goes on along the minus strand of CAYFOT010000045.1, from coordinate 823 downwards.
TGGCAACGGATTGCGCTCAGACGTGATGATTCGCGAGGCATTCCCGCCGCCTAGATACAGACGATCCCAAACGTAAACGGGGCGGAGGGAGTCAATAACCCGACGCACCCTCCGTGACCAGTGGGCATCGCCGAGGCGTAGCCGCTCATGCTCGCCAATGTAGTCGTCGTAGGTCATGCCCCAGCGGACTAGGCCTTGGGAGAGTTCGGCGTGCGGGGCCAGCCTGCCGTTGTCGAAGATCGCGTTGCCAAGCCCGGTTCCCAACGTGATGATCATTTCGAGGCCGGTGCCTGTCACCACTCCCGCACCCGCGACCTCGGCGTCGTTCAACACGATGGTGGGCAAGCCGAACTCTTTCTCGACTGCGCTCTTCATGTTGAAGTTTGCCCACGCGGTAACCAGTTCCGGCAAGACCTTTGAGCGGGGGCCGTCCTTCGTCACGTAGTGCGGAGTCTCAATGACGCGTCCGTGCCGAATCATTCCGGGCATGCCGACGGTTATGCGGGCTGCTGGGGGAAGCTCTTTGGCGATGTCAGCGATGGCTCTAAGGAGGACATGGGGTGGCATTGGGTATGGGGCGCGCTTACGAACCGGGGGTGAAATAACGGTGCCGAAACCGTCGACGACGGATCCCTTGATTCCGCCGCCGCCGCAGTCGATGCAAAGAGTGAGGGGCTTGGTGGTTGCCATGGCCTAAATCTACCGTCTGGGGTTAGCCGCAGGGGCTTCCGGCTTGCGGCACGGTTTACCGCTCTGCGTCGCCCGGCCCGGCAACACAGTCCGACCCCGGCTTACCGCTCCACGTCGCCCGGCCCGGCAACAC
>CAYFOT010000044.1:0-11600 GCA_964344825.1 uncultured Actinomyces sp. | reverse complement strand
CTCCTTACCATGGAGACGCTCTGCCGACTGAGCTATCGGGGCAACAGACGAAAGATTACTTCAGTCCCGCACACCTACGCAAACCCGCTTGGACGCATATGCCAGAAGTCACCAAATTTGTGTAGGAATCGTCGTGCAAGCCTGCGTGCGCGGCGTGCTCGGCCGCCCGCCTGCCACCCCGCAGGGGCGAACACCGGCGTGGCCTGAGGCATGCGATACACGGAAAGGCAGTGCGAACCAGACACGATCCGCACCGCCTTACGCCAGAAGTATCAGTCCTTCGCTGAGACCTTCAACAGCGCGTCACCGAAGGTGACATTCCCATCTGCACGGGCGTCGATGTTCCCGAACTTCTTGTGGTTAGTCACCAAGACCGGCGTGATTGGGGAGTATCCCGCGGCATTGATCGCATCGATGTCGAACTCAACCAGTGGGTCACCCTTAGTTACCACATCACCCTTCTTCACCAGGACCTTGAAGCCCTTGCCTTCCATGTTCACCGTGTCTATGCCGATGTGGACAAGCAGCTCAATACCGCTATCCATCTTTAGTCCAATGGCATGCCCCGTCGGGAATGTCATGAGCACTTTGGCATCCCCCGGGGAGACAAGCTTCCCAACACTTGGGTCGACCGCGACACCAGCACCCACGGCCCCAGACGCAAAGCCCGGGTCAGGAACCTGCGCCAGCGGCACGACTGCCCCCTCCATCGGGCTGTCGAGGACGGTCACCGCACCCGGCTCCATAGCAGGGGCCTTGGGCTTCACACGGGTGGCCGTGGCAACCGCAGCGCCTTCCGACCCCAGTTCTGCCTCAGCCAGATATGGTGCCGCATCCTCTTCAGTGATGCCCGCCATCTCTGCTGGGGTCTCAAAGCCGTCCTGCGCCTCTTCCTCAGCCAAGATGTCAACGTGCGGGCCACCCTGCGCCCTCTGCTGCGCGATGCGGGCAAGCGCCTCCGCCTTCTGCTCAGGCGTACGGTAGTCCGTGAAGACGACCAGTCCCATGGCGGTGAAAAACGCGATCGCAATCGCGATCACGTAAAGACCCATCGGGGAGAACAGCGGAATCGTCAGTAGCGAAGTAAACGCAAACGCGCTGGCAGTAACACCGGAGGTACCGAGGATCATGGAGCCAACACCGATCGTCAGACCACCAACGAAACATCCGACCAACATACGCGGGTAGATGCGCGCAAACCGTAGGTGAATACCGTAAAGCGACGGTTCGGAGATGCCACCAAACAAACCAGCGATCAGCGCACCCGTGGAGGTCTGACGCATTTGGGCGTCCTTCTCACGCAGCGCTAGGAACAGCACACCCGCCGTGGCCCCGAAGCACGCAAAGTTCCACGCACCCATCGGACCCTGAATGAAGTCGTATCCCAAAGTGTCGATGTTCATGAGCATTAGCGCATTCAGCGGCCAGTGCAGACCCAGCGGCACCAAGAACGGGTAGAGCATGGGAATCAGGATTGCGAACAGTAGCGGTACCGTGTTGTTCAGCCACGCCAGTCCCGCACCTAGCATGGATCCCGCCCAAACGCCGATCGGTCCCAGGATGAATGCCGTCACGGGGATCATGATAACCATGGAAAGGAATGGCACGAACACTAACTGCAGACTCTCTGGGATTACCTTCTTTATCCCGTGGTAGACGAGGGCGAGCAATGCCGCCATCATCAACGGCACGAACACGTTGCCACCGTAGTCAGACAAGACCATGGGAAGACCGAACACATCAGCCGTGCACTGTTGGGTTCCAAGGGCCGCATCCGTCACACAAGCAAGGTCATCACGGCTTGACAGCCCAATAAATTCTGGTGTCATGAGCGCGCCCATTACCGCAGCACCAAGCCAAGGATCCACGTTTAGCTTCTTCGAGGCGTTGTACGCAACCATGATCGGTAGGAAGTAGAAGACGGACCGCCACAGAGTATCCAGGAATGCCCAGCCGGCGGGCTTCACGTCAGCACGGAAGTCCTGCACGCCAAACGCGTCCATCACCGCGGCAAACGCGATAATGAGTGACGCGCCGAGCAGGACACCCAGGATCGGCCGGAAGCTGTCCGCTAGGTACTCAAAGAATGAGTCCATCCAGACGTTCTTACCCTTGCTCTTCGCCCGGGCCTCCGCCTTCACGTCGGCGTCCGACTTAGGGGCACCCTCCTTGGCCTTCATGGATGGCAGATCATTGATCTGTGCGAACACTGTCGCAACACCGCCGCCAATGATCACTTGGTACCGGTCACCCGCCTGGGGAACGGACCCCATTACAGCAGGAATTTTGTCCAACGCCGCAGTGTCAACCAGCTCTGCGTTGTTGAGCTGGAACCGAAGCCTGGTGGCACAGTGGGTGAGACTAGCGATATTCCCCGGCCCACCTACTGCGGTGACTATCGCTTGTGCGGATGATTCAGCCACTGCTTCCCCCTTTCGTTCATGCCGTGACACCCCCTTGCGCCGCGGTCATCTCCTCATGCTAGTAGAGATGTGCGTCACAAGGGGTACCCAGCAACCCGCGGGTCAGAATGTGGCGGTACTAGACCTCCAGCCTTGCGGCCTGTATCGCAGCGCCCATAGCCACGTACTCCCCCTCCGGGGGTACCACGACATTTGCGTCGAGGGCGTCCGGCGCCAGCTCTCGAACCGCCGCCGACTCTGCCCCACCACCAACTAAGTACACGGTCTCAATCGGAACGCCCAGGTCACGCACCACATCGAGGGCGTTACGCATCAACGCAAGCAATCCCTCCACCGTCGCGCGTGCGACATGCGCGCGGTCGGAGTTCGCCAGTGTCATTCCCTCCAGAGTCGCGGTGGCGTCGGGAAGGTTGGGGGTGCGCTCGCCCTCGAAATAAGGAACCAAGCGGAGGCCCGCAGCATCGGGAACGGACAGAGCCAACTCATCGAACTCCTGGTAGGACGCCCCCGTTACGGCGGCCATGGAATCAATGATGCGCGACGCGTTCAACGTGCACGCCAAAGGAAGCCAGTTGCCAGTGGCATCGGCAAACCCATTGACCAGCCCCGCTTCATCCGCCACAGAGCGATCCGCGACCACCGCCGCAACCCCGGAAGTCCCAAGCGACAGCATCGCCTCCCCCGGTTTCAAATCGAGTCCAAGCGCAGCTCCCGCGTTATCCCCACAACCGGGCCCCAAAGCAATGTCGCCCCACCCACGGGATGGGTCCCCATAGCCTGCAACTTCCCAGGGATCCAGGATCTTCGGCAGCACGATCTGGTCGGCTTGGTCCCGCGGGATACGCAGGGCGAGGGCGAGGAGATCGCGCAGGTACACGCCCTCCGTGCGGGACACGTAGCCGGTGCCCGATGCGTCCGACCGATCCGTCGCCAAGTCGGTGAGGTCGTGCGAACCGGAAACCTTCCACGTCAACCAGTCATGCGGCAGACAGATCGCGGCAATCCGCTTAGCGTTGTCCGGCTCATGGTCCGCGAGCCACCTCAGCTTGGTCACGGTGAGCGACGCGACGGGCGCGGAGCCGGTGGCGTCCAGCCAGAGCCGCAGGCCCCGCTCCTCATCGCCCTCGCCCAATTCGTCTATCAAATCCACGGCTGCCTGCGCGGAACGGGTGTCGTTCCACAGCAGCGCATCGCGGATCACGTTGCCATCTGCGTCCAGGCAGACCATGCCGTGCTGCTGCCCGGCCACAGACAGAGCCTGAACGTCGCCTAAGCCACCCGCCGCGTCCACCGCCTCCAAGAACGCGTCCCACCAACGGGACGGATCCACCTCTGTGCCGTCGGGATGGGAAGCGCGCCCCTGCCGGACGACTGCTCCAGAAGCGGAATCAACGATCACGACTTTGCAGGACTGCGTGGAAGTGTCCACGCCTGCAACATAAGGTCTGCTGGTCACGTCCGGTCCGCCTTAGCCGATCAGGTGGCGCATGGCCTGCTGGTAGAGCTCCACGAAGTGGTATTCACGAGCGCCCGCTGCGTCAGCGTCGAAGTTTTCGAACGAGGACGGATCGGCCAAGAACTCATCCAACGTCTCACCTTCGGTAAGGGTTGGGACCGCGAGTTCCCCGATCTTCGCCTGAGCCATGAGCTCCTGCGTCTTCGGGTCGGCGCGGAATGCCTTGGCCTTCTCCTTGAGCATGAGGTACATTTCCATGTTCGCGGCGGCCGTCTCCCAGACGCCCTCCGGGCCCTCGGTGCGTGCCGGCTTGTAGTCGAAGTGGCGAGGACCCGTGTAACGTGGGCCATCGTCCTCGCCCGCAAACCCGTTCTCCAGGAGGTCGACGGTGAAGAACGCGCTGGACAGGTCACCGTGGCCAAACACCTTGTCTTGGTCGTACTTGACGCCCGACTGGCCGTTCAGGTCGATGTGGAAGAGTTTGCCCGCGTTCAGCGCCTGGGCAATCCCGTGGGTGTAGTTCAGGTTCGCCATCTGCTCATGCCCAACCTCAGGGTTCAGACCAACGATGTCGCCGTTGTCCAGGGTTGCGATCAGTCCGAGGGCGTGGCCGATGGTGGGCAGGAAGATGTCACCGCGGGGCTCATTTGGCTTCGGCTCCAAGCCGATGCGCAAGTCGTACCCCTTCTCCTTGATGTAGGCGGCCACGGTGTCCAAGCCCTCACGGTACCTGTTGAACGCGGCGTTCATGTTCTTCGAAGAGTCGTAGTCCATACCTTCGCGACCGCCCCACATCACGAACACGTCGGCACCCAACTCAGCAGCAACATCTACGTTGCGCAGAATCTTACGCAGCCCAAAGCGGCGAATGTCGCGGTCGTTGTTGGTGAGTCCACCGTCCTTGAATACAGGATGGGTGAACGTGTTGGTGGTGACCATGGGGATCTTCAGGCCCGTAGCGTCAGCTGCTTCCTTCACCTTGCGGATGCGCTCTGCACGCTCTGCGTCGGTGGCGTAAAAGTCGAATACGTCGTTGTCGTGGAAGGTGAATCCGTATGCACCAAGCTCCGCGAGCTTATGGACGGAGTCCCACGGCTCAAGGTCGGCGCGCGTGGCAGTTCCGAAGGGGTCGGCGGCGGGCCAACCGACTGTCCAGAGTCCGAATGTGAATTTGTCGCTGGGTTGGGGCTTCTGAGTCATCGCTTGTACCGTCTCTTTTCTCTTCAACATCTCTTCGCTGAGGCTTGAGTTGGCGGTGCCGGACGCGGGCCCGTTCCCCCGGTCCGACCGCGGCAGCCAGTGTTCCAGATCTGAACCGTCACAGATCCAGCGCATCGGCACCGTTCGAACTTCCACCAAACTCTTTGTTCCATGCCTAAATTATCTTGTGAAGGGGGCTGCGTCAAGCATTATTCCGCGGTGTTCGCCGCCGTTATCGCCCCGCAAGCCAGCGCCGATGATGTCGCGAATTGGCCCCAGAAAGAAGACCACCGGGCAGCTTTGAGATCAGCCTTCTAGGACGCCGCCGCGCATCTCGGGTTCACTGAGGCGGAATTGGAGGGCTCGCAAAGCGGCCCCAACTACCGTTGGCATCCCTTGAATGGGCGCGGCAACGAACTGTATGCCCTTTGAGCCAGGCGGGAACTTGCGTGCTTCAATTTCGCTTGACAGGCTGTGTTGCATCCATGGCAGCAGGAGCGCCAATCCGGTGCCCAGGACGACGGTCTGAACGTCGAGGAGCTTCGCCGCGTTAGACACCGCAAGCGCCAAAGCCCGCCCCGCGACGTCAACCGCTCGCTGAGCCGCCTCATCCCCAGCCTTCAGTTGCTCCACCATGCCTTCCGCGCCCTCGCGCCAGTCAAAATCAGCGTTGGCCGCGATGGCTCTCCATCCCGCATAGGTCTCTAGGCATCCGAAAGCGCCGCAGTGACAAAGTGGCCCCTCAGGGGAGACGGTCGTGTGCCCGATTTCGCCAGCCCAACCGCGCGCTCCCGCCAGCATGACCCCGTCAAACACGATCGCACCGCCGACGCCCGCGTCGCCACTGATATAGAGGAAAGAATCGGGTTGGTCGCCGTTCTGTGCGAGGGCGTTGGCGGCTGCCACGGCCTGCAGGTCAGCGTCATTCATGCATTGAAGCATGGTCCCCGCGGGAAAGTACTTGCGCAGGTGGTCCGCGGGACGGACCGCTTCCCACCCAAGGTTCGGAGCGTAAATGACCTCCCCCACAAGTGAGTCGACCAGACCGGGCACTCCGATTGTCGCTGCGCCGATTTCGACTACGCCGTCTTCCCGAAGTTGCTCACACATTGCTTTTGCGGACTCTCCGAGAGTCCGCAACGTTTCCGCGGGGTCGGAGCCGGCATAGTCTCCGCGGTCAACAAATTGCGCGAGGATCTGACCAGACAGATCCACTGCTACTCCGGCCAGATGGTCAACGTTAACTTCTAGGCCGATTCCGACAATACGCCCGACTGAGGGGAATAGAGGTGTGGAAGGCCTTCCCATCCGCATCTCCGCACTGGGCGTGCCTTCCTCAATCACCCCAGCACTGAGAAGGTTTGCAACAAGCCTTGAAGAAGTCGCCCTCGTCAGCCCGGTCCTAGCCGCTATATCCGCCCGGGACAGTCCGCCACCGCATGAAAAGATCTCCGTCAGCACCAGCGACAGGTTTGCTGCCCGAACCGTGGCTTGGTCGGAAGTGAGCGTCGCTCCAATGTCATCTTCCGAGCTGCGAATCGCAATGCCCGGATACACACGCAGCCCGGGGTTCTTCGTTGACGGGATCACCTTCGACGCGGCTTCGCTCATAATGTCCCATTGTAGGTACCACGTCACCTCTTGGTCGATTTCAAGGGCCCCGCCAGCAGATGCGCCAGGCGGTTTGGGAAGGCCAGTATGAGGCGAACGTTCCACGCCCATCCCACTCCGGCTTCGAGGGGAAAGCCGCAGCACCCCTTCTATTCGGTCGAGGGCGTGTTCATCCAGTCAAGGGCGTTTTCGTCCAGTCGAGGGCGTGTCTTGCCTGTTCTGCTTCATGTACTGACGCGTATTCGCGCCAACCACCACCAGCGCGGCGGCTATCGCTGCTATTGCTACCGGCGTTGAGTACAGAGGGCCACTTAGACGCGCTATCGCTATCCATGCAAGCGCCCAGCTCATCGCTGCGGTCACAGACCATCGGGCGCCAAGACGGATAGCGAACAGAACCCCGATTCCCGCGGCCACTGCCAGGACTGCGATTGTTATGGTTTCCGCCCATGGCGCTCCAGGGTCTACCCCGGCGGAGATAAGAGCAATCGCAACATTCGGGACGCTGGCTACGGTGACCCACCCCAGATATGCCCCGAAGGTGCCGTAAACGAAGATGCGTTCAACAAGAGACTTCGGCTGCGTGTCACTCAGTTTGTCCATGATCATTCCTAGGACAACTGCAAGAGTGAGTATCACTGCGACGCTGGGCCATATCCAACCCAACTGGGTTACTCCCAGCCAAATTGCGTTGAGCACCATTGACGTTGATGCCAGCCAAGCTATTTGAGAAGCCTCAGGGTTTCGAAGTGCTGTCCATTGCCAGATTACGTACCCTGCTAAACCCACATAGATCAGAGACCAAATTGAGAAGGCCTGAGTCGCGGGCGTAAGCAGGGTCGCGTCCGCGGAGAATGCCCCTCCGGCTGAATCTTCGACTCTTGTGCCGATGACTCCAAATCCTGCTAGCGTGCCCAAACCCATGAATACCGCTGACAGGGTAACGACGATCGGACGTAATAGCTGTTTGGATTTCATTTTGTGCTCCGCCCTCGAATATCTAATTTCTCTCGCGTCGGTGGAAGTGGAATAAGGACCGACGTGGCGTCTTTATAGGACTGGTAGTCAGCGCGGTGTCCCCATTTTGAGTCCGCTTTCCGCTCCAGAAGAGGCACTCCGCTGACTTTTGTCAGCAAGAGAGTCACGAACACGGGAGAGATCAGTGTGGCGTACTGCCACCCTTCCAATGCTGGTAAGGCCATTAGGGCTACCCCGCTCCAAAGAACAATCTCACCGAAATAGTTCGGGTGCCTAGACCAAGACCAGACGCCCGCACGGATAAACTCATCCCTGTTAGCCGGATCTGCACGAAAGCGACTCTTCTGGGCGTCGGCCACAACTTCAAGAGCGAACCCGCTAATCCAGATCAGAAAGCCCACGATCGTGAGAGCGCCGAGTGGAGGTTGGTTCAATGCCGTCACGGCAGCGAGGGCGGCAGAGAGCGTAATGGAAATCCATAGCCCTTGGATCATCCACACGTTGAGGAACCTGAGAAAGCTCTGCTTGATTTCGTCGAAGCGATCATCTTTCCCGGCTTTGCGGACCCGCCGGAACAGGAACGGCCCCAACCGACCCGCCCAGACAGCAACTGAGACCGTGATTAGTATTGCCGCGAAATCGAAGTTAGCGCTGAGAAACAATGCGCCAAGTATCGTGGTTATGTAAGTGAGGCTGCCAGTGAGGTCATAGAACTTCTCTGTCCTCTTAGTCCAGGCGGGAATGAAAGCAAGGATCTGGACTAGGAAGATCCAAGCAACCGCCATCGCGAATACGGGCACACCCCACACTCGGGTGCCACCTTGCGAGCCGGCCCACCCCATCGCACCAGCGGCCGCTAGAACAATAATGAGCACTAGGACCGAACCGCCGCCTGTGCCGCGTGCCCTTGAAGGCCGGTCGTTGCTGGTGTCCAAGTTTGTGGTTTTACTCTGATTTGGCTGTTGGGTCATGACTTTGTTTTCTCTTTGTAGATTCTCAGGATGTGCATGGAGTGTTGCTCCAGGAAATCGCTACGCCGCAGTTTCTGAGTTGGGGTGAGCATGCCGTTTTCCTCCGACAGTGGGGTAGTAATGACGGCGATCCGCCTGACCCGCTCAGCTTGGGATACCGCACTGTTTGCCGTATCAACCACGCGTTGGATGTGATCCAGAATGTCCTTGTTGCCAATCTCTGTTCCTTGCGCGTTACCTGCTTCTTCGGCCGCGGTAAGCGCCTTGACCAGCTCGGTAATACCTTTTGTTTTGGCCCAGCGCATGGCTTCTTCAGGTTCGAGGACGATGATCGCGGCCGCGTAAGGTTTGTTTTCCCCTACCATTACCGCGTGGCCAACAAGCGGGTCTTTAGCAACCGTTTGCTCCCAGGGTTCCGGGGCTATGTTCTTACCGTTGGCCGTTACGATGATGTTCTTAAGCCGCCCGTGGATATAGAGGTACCCATCTTCATCTAGTCGGCCGAGGTCGCCGGTCCGGTAGAAGCCACTTTCGAATGCATCGAGGTCGTCGGCGGAGTCCAGGTACCCGGGGGTTACGCCTACTCCTTTGACCTGCACTTCACCTTGGTCTGAGATCCGGATGACTGACCCTGGAATGGGGGTCCCAACGGATCCGGCCCGCATTTTTCCGGGGCGGTTGCCGGTGATGGGCGCGGTTGTTTCGGTTAGCCCGTAGCCTTCAAGTACCGGGATCCCCGCGCCTCGAAAGAAGTTTCCAAGATCAGCGTTCAGAGCAGAAGCACCGGAGAGCAAGTACTCGATTTTCCCGCCCAGAAGAGACCGGATGCGCCGGTAGAACAAGCGATCAAATATTCTTCGCTGGACCTTGAGGTTCCAGTGAGGCTTCAGGGATGGGTCGCGCTGAGTTTTTTCTAGGTACTCACCCCAGGCGATCGCCGTATTCTCAGCCATTGTAAAAGCCCAGCCAAGCTTCTTTTCTTGAGCCTTACCCAAGGCTGCATCTCTGATTTTTTCCAGAACTCTGGGGACCACGACCATGAAAGTAGGTTGCACCTCACCCATAAGCTGGATCGCCTTCTGAGGGTTGCCTTCGTGAACTATCTTCATCCCGGCTAAAACCGAAACGAGTTGCAATCCTTGGGCTAACACATGAGCAAGTGGCAACAGGATTATTGTCGAAGCCTGTTCGTTCACAACTTCCTCATATGCTCCAGCAACCTGCAGCGATAAGCGCACGAGATTGCCGTGCGTTATGCGGACTCCTTTGATGTTGCCGGTAGTACCGGATGTGAAAACGATGCTCGCTAGGTCGTCGGGCGTAGTCGCTCTGACTCGGCGGTCCAGCTCACCTACCTTGACCGCGCTTGACTCCCCCAGAAGGACCAGTTCCTGTAGACCTCCTAGTCCCGTCTCATCAAAGCTCCAAATTCTGTAATCAGGTGATGCTTCTCTGATCACGTCGCTCTCAGCCATGCCTTTGGCGAAAATTACGTCGGCCTCGCTTTCACCAAGTATCTTCTTCACTTGGGAAACCGAAGCGGTGCTGTGGATAGGAACAACAACTCCTCCAACCTCCCATATGGCGAAGCTTGCTAAGGACCACTCATAGCAAGTTGGAGACATGATTCCGACTCTGTCACCCACGCCCACACCTGCCGCCACTAGGCCAGCAGCGACAGCTCTCACTTCCTCAAGGAACTTGGCGGTAGTGACGTCAACTACTTCTCCGTTCGCCTGCTTGCCAAAGGCAACATGGTCCGGGTTATTGGTTGCGCGATGGTGAAGAACAGCGGATGCCGAAGACAAATCGCTGTTGTGGACCATCACAGGGGCACTCACTTCTCGCATGTCTCTCCAAAGAGTTTCGGTACTTCGTTCTCAACACGAGAATACCTTACCTAGCTAATAGAACACTAGGCTAGGTATAATCTATTCGGGAATACCCCCATTGAGAAAGGCCACACCATCACGTTTCCGACACTATTGCCATCCACCAAGGAGCATTGTCTAGCCGGGGTTGTTAGTAGCAAACGGTGCGCCCAGAACCGGCGTGTCTAGCAGTCTTTTTGTGGGCCGTTTGGTCGTGGTTTCTGACGTGGTTTTGGAAGCAAAACATTTACCCAGAACCGGTCTGTCTAGTCGCGGTTTCTGACGTGGTTTTGGCAGCGGGTGCCGAGATTACACAAGCGATGTGCGTAGGTGGGTCGGCTTGACGAGCGCTCGGCGCTCAAGGTCCTCGAAATCTACGTTCACCGAGCAAGTCGTTCTCTTGCGGGGCGTTAAACCTGTCTCGAAACTACATAGCGGGGCCGAAGCTACATACGGGGAAACAAAATAGCAATAAAAGCGTTGTAATTTTTGCCCGCTATGTAGTTTTGGCCCCGCTATGTAGTTTTGACGGGTTTTCCGGCGCTTCACCAAAGGGGCTGTGGGTCGTTGGTGTTGTCGGGGTTGCGACTGGTCTGGGCGGGGGTCGGGGTGGTTGCGGCTTTCTCCTCTGGTTCGTGCCTTCTTGGTTGGGCGTGGGCGTGGATCCAGCACGCGTTGTGTTGGTTGGGCCCAGGTTGGATTGGTTCAACGCGCGTTGTGCATACACCCACGCGCCACGATCGATCCGAGCTGTGTTTAGTCGACCCGAAGCGTCTCCCAAGATATAACTGGGCCGTTCGGCTAACGTTGTTCCCAAAATGCAGCGATGTGCCCGCCGGTGAACGTTGTGCCCGGGAACAACGTTAGTTTCGTGACACATCGCTAGCTCCACGCCGTTCGCTGGTGGTTTGCGAACGTTGTGCCCAAAATGCAACGTTGTGCCCGTCGTCGAACGTTGTGTCACGAACCAACCAACTAGGCCCAAGAGGGACCGACTGCCCCTTCTACAGCCTCTTTCATGAAGACCCTAATGACGCGCTCGTTTTGGCGGGTCACCGCGAAACATGGATCCCGAAAACGCGAGCAATGA
>CAYFOT010000043.1:6641-11733 GCA_964344825.1 uncultured Actinomyces sp. | reverse complement strand
CGGGCGTCGCACGGTACGCCGCTCACAGCGGCGGACACGCCACGGCCGCGGACGGCTCCGAAGTCGGTACCGGCTCCAGCGCAGACACCTCACCCCGTCCAGCCGCGCACGGAACAAGCCCCTGGTCCTATGAGCCCGGAGCCACAGGGGTAGAAGACAAAGGGTCAAGCGCGCTAGGTTCCGGAAACACGGAAACGGGCATCAATCCCACTTCTGCCGAACCTGAATCCGGGGGTGAGCACTCGGAGAGTCAACTAGACCCCACTGAAGAGAGCCTCCCCGAAACCGAATACACCGGCTCCCTGAAGGTATATTCGGACCCCGATCACGCCGACGTAGTGACCGCCGTAGACCCGGAGACAGGACAAGAACAAAACGTCGTCTCTGGCATAACGCACTGGGTGGAGGCACCCGCTATGGGGCGACTGGCGCGCAGTTTCGCCAGGGCGTCCTCGACACCAATATCCGATATCTTGAAGGTGAGCATAACCCCGAAGCAGGGCACGATCGGCTCGGGAACCCTACCTAGGATGCGGATCGACCTTGCGATCCCTACAACAGCGCAGGACGGCGATGTCTACACGGCCAACCTGAGCATCCCGTGGACTCTATCGTCGGCACTTTCCAGCGGCGTTGAGATAAAAGATGCCAACGGCATCGTCTTCGCCATCGCACAAAGCGTATGGGTCAGGGATACTGCGGCACCTGACCGGTACTCCGTCCTGAAGATCACCTTGGCAGGCGCTGCCCAAACGCACGCAGACATTGTTGGCTTCATTGAGTTCGACCTGAGCTACCTACTCAAAAGCACTCAACAGGACGTCCCGATCATCGTAACCAGTGACGGTATGCAGCTGGCTAAGTCGGGGACCTGGACTGTACCTGCTGAAGGCTCGCAGGTGCCCTCGATTTCTGCAAATGGCGGGGCTTACGCCGCGGGGCAACCACGGATAGTCCCCTACATGCGCATACCTGCGGACCGCATTCCCTCCGGCGGGTGGACTGTCACACTGTCTGACATGCAGGCGGGGCTGACCCCCGTCTGCGAAGGGATCTTAGAGTACAGAGGTCCGGACGCTAACGGCTTCATCACGACGCGCTCGCTACGGATTGAGCCGGTAACCTGCACCAAGGCAAAGTCATCCTTCTTGATGACGCGTGCGGACCTAACCCAGGTCGGGGTGCCCACCAACGGTTATGTGACGTTCCGCGCGGCGCTAGCGGGGGCACTGCCATCCACGCACTACAGCGCGACGCTCTCATCATCTATCTCGCTTTATCCAGGGGATGCGACCAAGTCGTGGACCGTTGGTAACACGACAGGTAAGCCGCCCACTGCCGGAGCAAGCAGCCTGGAGCTGCACACAAAGAAAACGGCATCTTTCACGGGGAACGGCGTCAATAGGCCCGTCTTCGGGGACACTGTCACATACACCATCACCACTACTCCCGGAAAAACGAACCCGAGGGCGATCACGGGCGTAATGACGGTGGATGTCCTTCCGTTGGGGCTTCAGTTTGTATCCGCAAGCGGCTCAGCAACGTATGACTCCGCATCGCGAAAGGTGACGTGGGGGCCGCGCACCCTGACCTCCACAGGTAAGTTCACCGACACGATAACGACCAAGATCACCAGCGTTCCCGCTTCTCAGTCACTTGTTAACACGGTGGAGAACACTGCGGATGGTGTTTGCAAGGAGAATGATGCGCTCTCGACGTGTACCGCAACCGCGACCACTCCGGTTGGCATCCCCAGTTTCTCCTTTACGAAATCCGCCCAACTTGAAAACACCAACAAGAACGGGTGGACCGGAGACAAGGGTGACACGATCAAGTACACCTTCACGGTCACGAACACAGGGGCTTCCAAGATCACGAAAGCATCCCTGACGGATGACCTGTTGAACTTGAAGTCGGTGGAGTGTCTGGCGACCGGGGTGGTGCTTAACCCGGGAGATTCAAAGGTCTGCCAGGGCACGTACTCCCACGTGATAACGGATAAGAACGTGACCGCCGGCAAGGTCGTCAATCAGGCGACACTCTGCGTTGATCCCGCGCTGGGTCTTGCCTGCAAGCCCGCGACGACGACTACTCCGACGTTGGCGCCCTCGTTCAAGTTCACCAAGCGGATTGTTTCAATCACCAATCCGACCGGAAAGTCCGTTAAGGACGGAGAGGCTGCGGCCGGTGACACCATCCGGTACGGGTTCGCGGTCCAGAACACCGGGAACGCTGACATCCAGCAGATGTTCGTGACGGACCCGATGCTGAAGGCCACCAAGGTGGAGTGCCTGACAAGCACCCAGGTGTTGAAGCCAGCGGCAACCGCGACCTGCGCGAACAACTCGCTATACGACTACGTGATTACGGCAGCAGATGCGAAGGCCGGCTTGGTTCACAACGTCGCCACCGGCTCCGTCACTGGCCTACCCAATCAGACGGCGGAGACCGAAACCCTGCTGAAGCCGCCCCATGTCCCCGTGGATCTCCCGAGAACAGGGCAGGGCGGGACATGGGCGTTCGCGGGCGGTGGCTTCGTCCTCGTCCTCACGGGCGCCCTCGCCCTAAACCGTATCCGAAAAAACAGCAGTATCTAGAACAATCCTCGAAAGGAAAAACACATGAAAACTGAAACCATGCGGCGTCTTGCCGCGCCCCTCACGGCCCTGATGCTCCTGGGCGGATTTACCTCGCTGGCGACTTCCGCTTCCGCGGCCGAACCGCAAAACCTGATTCCGCCGGATTCAAAGGGGAGCCTCAGCGTCCACAAATACGACCAACCGGTGACCTACGGCGAGGCCAGCAAGGGCATGGCCTTGTCCGCCCAGCAGGTCGCGAGCCTGACTCCACTGGCAGGTGCAACTTTCCAGGTCACGCAGGTTTCCAACGTCAAGTTGGCGACCAACGCCGGATGGACCGACGCCGAACGCGCCGTGTCCAAATTTGATCCGTTCGCGGCCTCCAAGTCGCTGACTTCAAACGGTTTCCAACTGGGTACGCCCTCGACCGCTTCGACGGACGCGGCGGGACTTGCGAAGTTCGCCAGCCTCCCCGTCGGCCTGTACCTGGTGGAGGAAACGAAAGCGCCGCCGGTTGGGGCCAACCAGGTGGTAACCAAGGCGATGCCTTTCCTAGTGACGGTGCCGCTCACGGATCCCGCCGGGCTGACGAAGTGGGTGTATGACGTGCACGTGTACCCGAAGAACGTGATCTCCGCGGTCACGAAGACAGTCACTGACGCCAGCGCTGTCGCCACGGGAGAGACGGTCACCTACACGATCAACTCCGACATCCCCGGTGGCGCCGTGACCACGAAGTATGTGGTGACGGACCAGTTGGACACTCGCTTGGAACACAAGTCCACCCAGGTCTCCATTGGGTCCACGGCCGTCAAGGACTTCACCGTTAAGAGCGAGGGCGGTCTGGTGACCGTCACCTTGGGCACCTCTGCTCGCCAGCAGGCGTACGACGCGCTCAAGAAGGATGCCACCGCGAAGGTCTCCACCACTCACACCGTTTTGGTGAAGGCGTCCGGCGAGATCGCCAACGATGCGACCCTCACGTTCCAGCGCGCGGGCGAGGTCGAAACGAAAGTCCCATCCCCCAAGGTTCAGACCAAGTTCGGTGGCGTCAACATTTTCAAGCACGCAGCCGCGAACAAGCCGCTGAGCGGCGCGGTCTTCCAGGTCTGGAGTTCCCACAAGGACGACTTCAGCAGCGCCAAGCAGGTGACCGTGAGCGGAAAGAAAGAGTGGACAACTGACGCGAGCGGAAAGGCGGCGGTCGATGGTCTGAGGTACTCGGGCTTCGCCGATGGCGCGACTGTCACCCAGAAGTCGGGGAAGTACAATTTCTACTGGCTGGTGGAGACGAAGGCCCCTGTGGGCTACGAACTGCTTGCCGAGCCCATCGCGTTCACAGTTGCCTCTCCTGTCGCCTCGGCTCCGGTGATCGACGTGGTAAATACGCCCCATAATGCCGGCGGCGCACTGCCCCTTACCGGCGCTGATGGAGCCGTGATGTTCCTGCTCCTCGGCACCGCGCTAATGGCCGGTGGTGCCGCAGTGAAACTGGCGTCGAGGAACCGCGGGATCATCCGGTAAAGATGCGTAGGGGAAGGTCAACACAGTCAGCGAGGCCCGTTGGATTCAATGCGGGTGCGGGCGAGGGCGAGGGCGAGGGCAGACGCCTGGGAGCGGGTGCGGGCGAGGGTGGCCTCGAGCACAAGCGCGGCGGCGCAGCCCTGGCACCCGTTCCGCTTCGCGCGACGCGAATGTCACGGCGCGCGTTGCGTGAACGTCGGCACCGCGAGCGCAGGCTCCGTGCCCGCCTAGCAATCGCCGCTGCCGCCATCATCACCCTTGGACTGACAGTGTTTACCTTCCCCTACGCTGCAAAATGGTTCGCAGCCATAAACCAACAGCGGACAATAAGCGAATACAGTTTCACGGCCAACCAGAAGAATCTGGACCAGTTCAAGAACGCCCTCGACAAGAACATTGCGGGGGATATAAGAGGGGCCATGGCGGCACTCGACGTCGCCGGGACGGACGCGATCGGTAGCGTCGTCATCCCGGCGGTTTCGGTGGAGGTGCCCATCTACCCGTCCTCGTCCGACGCCGACCTGCAACGCGGCGCGGGACACATCGAGTACACCAGCGCCCCCGTCGGCGGCCCCGGCACCCACTCCGCGATCAGCGCACACACGGGGATGCCGACGGCCTCCATGTTCGACCGACTGCATCAGGCTCAGGTCGGGGACCTCATAGAACTCAAGGTCTTGGGCGAGACCCTCACCTACCAAGTCTCGCGCATCCACGTCGACACGCCGGAGGACGGGGCGGCACGGCTGCAACCTCGGGAGGGCGCGGACCTGCTGACTCTGGTCACTTGCACCCCCTACGGCGTGAATACGCACCGTCTTTTGGTCACCGGGGTGAGGGTGCCCGATAGGGATGAGGTGGTCGAGGACGCCCCGGACGTCACCGCCAAGGTTCCGACCCCGACTTGGGCGATCGCGTATGTCTTGGGCCTCGGCGCCACCGCGGCGGGCGCGAGCTCCCAGTTAGGAGCGGCTGGCCCAAGCGCGGGC
>CAYFOT010000043.1:5308-6541 GCA_964344825.1 uncultured Actinomyces sp. | reverse complement strand
GCGCGGGCGGGGCGTCCGGTCTTGAGACCCGCAGTGCTAAGCGGGGAACATCGAGTCGGCGTAGACGGACGAGAAATCCGGTGCGTCCCCGCCAAACAACAACCGGTCCAACGCGTTCACTAGGTCCGGTGGGCGCTTCACGTTCTCGTTCACGCGCCCCGCGTTGAGTTTGGTGACGAGGTGCGCGTCCTCGTCCTCGCGCAACACCTTCAACAACTGCTCGGCGGACCAGGGCGCCCCAGCAGAACCCGCAGAACCCGCAGAACCCGTGGGATCCGCAGAACCCGCAGAACCGCCCACGCCGGAACCATCGGCGTCGCGCCCGATTTGGGCGTCGCCCAGGGCCTCCGGCACCGGCGTGCTCAGCAGCACCCGGCGTGGCAGCATCACCCCGCCATCCAGGGTCCGCCACCAGAAGTACGGAATAGAGGAGTTGAGGGCTAGGGCGCAGGCGTCCCTATCGCCCTCGTCCCCAAAATAGAGGACCATCTTCGACCCGCGATCCAAGTCCCTGTACGCCGCGGAGACGTAGTAGCGCGGGGTGAGCGCCACGGTTAGGGAGAACTCGGTGATCTCACTGGTCACCAAGTCCCTCACGGTGCGCGGGACGGCGCGCAGGTGATCCCAGGTTTCGGCGAGGGCGCCCCCAACCTTCACCCACTCCCCATCCGGGCCAATCCGGCGCGGGGTAAGGAGAGTGGGCGCCTGAGCGAACATGCGCTCTCGATCCGGCCTCCGCCACCGCAGGATCGGGGTGATCGCCCACTCGCGGACCTCGGGCAAACTCACGGTGACGGCGGCACGCACAAAGTTCGTCTTCGACGTGTTCGTGGAGCCGAACTTGTAGCCGCGAAACAGCGTGTCCGGCACGTTGTCGAACACGTAGATCTTCCCGCCACCCGCACTCCCGACAACATCACGGAGGACTTGGTATTTGGGTGCGGACAGGTAGGAGGCCGGCGTGACCGCAATGTACCCGCGAGAGGACAACGCCGCTTTTTCCATGAAGAAGGCGTAGAGATCTCGGGTCGAGGACGTGCTGTAACCATCCCTCGGCTCCGCACGAGCGTAAGGCGGGTTCATGATCACGTAGTCGTGCTCGGGCCAGTCGTCCTCGCTCAAGGAGTCGCGCTGAACCGACCGGGCAGCCAATGCGCGCACCCCTCGCTCATCGCCCTCGCCCGCGAACTGGCCCGCGATCAGGGCGACCGCGGTTGCCAACGCGGTGCCGTC
>CAYFOT010000043.1:2055-5208 GCA_964344825.1 uncultured Actinomyces sp. | reverse complement strand
CAACGCCTCATAACACGCGCTAATCTGCCCGACGGTCAGCCCTGACAATGGGCTGGCGCCCTCGTCCGCCTCCACGCCCAACACGTCCTGCAACGCACCCGCGATATCCGGGCGCTGCCCCACGACCAGGTTCGCCACCGCCTGCTTCCACGCGCGGACGCTACCCAGACGGGTGCCGTCATACATCCCCTCCACCACGGAGGCGATCTGTGCCGCAGAAACCGCGCGCGCCCGATGTGCCAAGGCCCCTCCCGTCTGAGCAGGCGAAAAGGGAACCAACCGTGAGAGACTTTCAAGCAAAGACACCGAAACCTACGGAAGGACCCCCATGCGCATACTAGTCACCAGCGCCCGGAACCCGTTCGCCCTCGACATCATCCGGAAGCTTGGCAGCTCGGGCCATACCGTGTTCGCCAGTGATACGTACGACGGCGCCATGGGCAGCCACTCCAAGTACGCCGCCGGCCACGCCGTCACCGCCTCCCCCACGTTTGAAACGGACCAGTTCATCGCCGACATCAACAAGATCGTGACGGACAACCAGATCGACATGATCCTGCCGTCGTTTGAGGAAGCGTTCTACCTAGCGGCGCGCCGCGGGGATTTGGTCGAGGGCGTTGAGGTCTACACCGGCCCCTTCAACAAACTGGCGGTCCTCCACGACAAGGTGAGTTTCCAGAAACTGTGCGAGGACGCGGGTGTCCCCATCCCCGAAACCGTGGTCGCGACCGATGACAAGAGCCTCCAAGAAGCCATCGACCGGTTCCCGCAGTACTTTGCTCGCGCGGCGTTCTCCCGCGGGGGCGTGGCGCTGCTGACCAACACCGGGCCGCTGGCCGGGCAGATGAAGGTGGAAGACTGCCACCCCACGCCGGAGCAGCCTTGGATCGTGCAGCCGTTCGTGGATGGGCCGATGGTGTGTACGTACTCGACAGTTGTGGATGGGAAGGTCACCGCCATGGTCACCTACCGTGCGCCGGAACAGTGGGCACACTCCACAGGCATTGAGTTCGTGGCCGACGACTCCACGAAGACCCTGGAATACACGCAGAAGATCGTGGATGCGCTGGACTGCAACTACACGGGGCAGCTCTCCTTCGACTTCGTAGATCACGAGACCGGGCTGATGGCGATTGAGTGCAACCCGCGCTCCACCAACGGCACCCTCATGCTGACCACGGAGGAGTTCGTGAACGCGCTGACCGGCAGCGGCGACAAGGTTGCCATGGCAGAGCCGGGGACGGAACGCGAAATCAAGATCGCGGTCCTCGCCAACGCCTTCACCCCGCACCTGAAGCAGATCCCGAAGACGTTGCGTCACGTCCTTGACGGCACCGACACCGGCTCCGGTTGGCACGACAGCATCGCTATGATGTGGAGCCCCGCAACCCTAGTCCACGGCGCGAAACTGGGCGCGGGCAAGCACCAGCCGATCCTTGAGTCCCTTGGCGGCGACATCGTGTGGAACGGCGGCCCCATCGACGGAATGACACCGGAAGATGCGGCAGCCTTGGAGGCCGTGCACAACCAACGTCTCTAGTCGCCAAGCCGCTGGGATGAGCCGCGGACAAGCAGCGACCGCGAGTCACGCGGCGCATGCGGAACCCGCGGAGCCCACCGAACCCCGGAGCACGCGTCGCCCTCAACCTCAGAGGTGCGCCGCGTGCTCCACCAGTTTCGCGAACCCGGCCCCGGCGCCCCTGCGCGGCAAACCGTCCAGCGCGAACGCCAACTCCGCCAACCGGTGCTCCTGCCCCGTCACCAGCAGCTTCACGGCCTTCTCAAACGCCAGCATGTGCGTGTCCAACGCGCTATGTCCGTTGGTGAGCGGGACGAGGACAGAGTGCGGCGCCAACTCCGCCGTCCTCAAAGCAATCGCGCCCGGCGTGCGCAGATCCCGGTCCCCCATGAGTATGACCAGCGGCCAGTCGAACCCGGGGGTGGCGGCGGGAAGGTCGAACGGCTCGCCCTCGAAATGAGGAAAATCTGGCGCCAACAGCGAATAGGTGAGCCCCGCGTCCAGCGGCCGCCCATCGGGAACCGGCGCGTAGTTGAGTTCGCGGAAACCGATGGCGCCGACCCGCCCGAACTCGTAGTATCCCGGGATCCCCACGATGGAGGCATCGCGCGCCGAATACGACACCAACAGGTCCCAAGCGGGGTTCGGCCCCTGCCCACGCCTGACCCGGCGTGACACGACGCGACGCACCGTCGGCATCCCACCCAACTCATACCCCGCGCGCAGCGCGTCGGCGAGGGTCCGCTGGTCCTCCCCCCGCTCCACCAACGTGCGCACGTCCGCCGCGACCCGAGTGTCCGCGTCCCAGAACAGGGCCCGCAAGGCAGCCCGCTCAATACTGATGTCAGCCGTGGACTGGAGCGCCGAATCCAGGAGCATCCCCGCCACCCGCTGCGGATACTTCACGCCGAAACTGGACGCCAAGTAACTGCCGTAGGAGGAACCCGCAATGAACGCCCGCTCCACCCCTTCCTGGTCCAGGACCGCGGCGATGTCGTCCACGACGTCCTCAATCCACATCGCCGAGCGCGGCAGGTCCTTCCCTTCCCTATCCGTCCTCGACAGCCCGACCCCGCGGTGCTCAATCATGATCAGGTCGAGGGCGTCCGCCGACGCCTGCTTACGCAGGTCACGGTAAGGCAGGATGGACGCGAGCCCCGGCCCGCCGGGGATGACCACGGTGGGGTGGTCCGTCTTGGGGCCCGTGCGCACGTACGCCAAGTCGAACGGAGGGCAGGTGTCGGAGCCCGCGCGCCCAGCCCTCTTGACGGAACCGGCACGCCGAGCCGCCGCACGCAAAACCCCGTCCCCCACACTGGCAACCGTCCATTTACGCACTTCAGTCCTATCCGCCAGCCCGCACTCGGAGGGCCCACACTTAGTTCTTACCATTGTGCCCCCAAACGCGGAACCAAGTGCTTTTCTGAAGCTGACATCCGCTACCTGGCCTTACCTGCGCGAGACCTCAACGAGCCACAAGATTAGGGTTGATCATGAGTCAAATGGAAGCCCGATCTCATTGCTTTAAGCCTACCCGTCATTATCGTTGCTGCCTCCAGTGGCTGCAATCGTCCTCGTTCTCATCACGCGTCGCGTCGTAGTCTCCCTGGGGACCGGACTCCTCGTTGCGGCGC
>CAYFOT010000043.1:0-1955 GCA_964344825.1 uncultured Actinomyces sp. | reverse complement strand
GGCGCCCGTGACTCTGGCTGCGGGACTGACCATGAGCTAGGTGGATTCATTCCTGCACGCCGCATTCATGAACTATTACGCCATCGGTGCGATAGTCCTGCTGTGGCTCGTGATCCTGCTGGGCATCGATTTTGGCCCCATGCGGCGTGCAGACGTTCGGGCAGCCGAAGGAAATGGGTTGTTGCCCGAAGGGGAGGAAACCTTCGGGAAGCTCAGAGAGTCCGTGGACGCGTCCAACGCATAGCACGGCGGGGCCACAGCCGTAGAAAACGGCGGCCGCTTAGCCCCGAGAGAACGGGGACCCACTCAGCCCCAAGGGCACGTGAGAAAATCCTGTATTGGAGCGATACCAGCGACGCATCATCCGCGGCTCATGAACTCCGCGACGGAAACGGCGATAATGGGGCATGAGCATCGAAGCTAGCCCCACTGACGATTTGAAGACCACATCTGCGGATGACTTGAAAGCCCGCGCGGACGGCGGTGTCGAAGCGTCTGCCTTGAGTCTCTTTGAGATGTTCCGGTTGGGGCCGGGTCCGTCCTCGTCCCACACGGTTGGCCCCATGCGGGCGGGGCGTCACTTTGCGGCCACGCTCCTGGAGCAGGGCCTGACGCCCTCGAAGTTAAAGGTGGAGTTATTCGGGTCCTTGGCCGCCACGGGCATTGGGCACGGGACTAACCGGGCGGTGCTCCTGGGCCTCACCGGCGTGGAGCCGGCGGCCGCAACCACGGAGGAGATTGACGCCCTGCTCCCCAGGGTCGCCGCCACCCACGAACTGGAGCTCCTTGGCGGGCACGTCATCCCCTTCGACCTGCCGCGGGACCTGCTTTTCGAGCCCTCGGTGACGCTCCCCTTCCACGCGAATGCCATGCGCATAACCGCCTATGGCACGGCGGGGGCGGTGGCGCTCTGCCTCACCTACTACTCCACGGGCGGCGGGTTCGTGTCGGTGCAGGAGGGGGACGCAGCACCGTACTCGTTGGACCAGGCCGAAACCCTGCCCGCCGCGCTCCCCCACCGGTTCGCCAACGGGGCGGAGCTGCTGGACGTGTGCGAGCGCGGAGGGCTGTCGATCGCCCAGGTGGTGGAGGAGAACGAAAGGGCCGCGCGTCCTCGACCCCTAGTCGACGAATACGTGCGGCAGGTCAATAACGCTATGTTTGCGGCGGTCCAGGAGGGGTGCACAACCGAGGGCGTCTTGCCTGGAGGCCTCGGCGTGCCTAGGCGGGCCGCGAAGTTGCGCGAGGCCTTGGAGACCTCCGCGCCCGACCCGCTTGTGTTGCTTGACTGGGTGACCCTGTATGCGCTGGCGGTGAACGAGCAGAACGCTTCGGGCCACCTTGTCGTCACCGCCCCCACCAACGGTTCTGCCGGCGTGGTGCCGGCGGTTTTGGGCTACTACTTGGTCACCATGGCGGCGAAGCAGGCGGGTGGTTTGGGGAAGCTAGACCCCGCGTCTCTGTGGCGTCTAGGGGAAATAGCCAAGATGGTGCCCGACGCGGGCGAGAGGATTAAGGAATACCTGCTCGCCGCCACCGCCATAGGCTCCATCATCAAGAGCAATGCCTCCATTGCGGGGGCCGAGGTCGGTTGCCAAGGCGAGATCGGCTCCGCATCCGCAATGGCCGCCGCGGGCCTGGCCCAGGTGCTGGGCGGAAGCGCCGCGCAGGTGGAGAATGCGGCGGAGATAGCGATGGAGCACTCGCTGGGCCTCACCTGCGACCCCGTCGGTGGGCTGGTCCAGATCCCGTGTATTGAGCGGAATGCGGTCGGCGCGGTGAAGGCGATCTCTGCTGCGCGGATGGCGCTTTATGGGGATGGACGGCACCAGGTTTCCCTGGACGTGGTTGTGGAAACCATGCGCCAAACGGGGATGGACATGCTGGAGAAGTACAAGGAAACCGCGGTTGGCGGCTTGGCGGTGAACGTGGTGGAGTGCTGACGCGCCGTGCAC
>CAYFOT010000042.1:2376-11941 GCA_964344825.1 uncultured Actinomyces sp. | reverse complement strand
AGCTTTGAGGTCCCCTGAACCCGTTAGCGCACGCTTACCTTTGGCGCCTCGCACAGTTTGAGCGGTCGGACGGAGAAATCAAAGAGCTCCAACCAAGCCACGCACGCGCTCAACCACAGAAACTGTCGATGTGTGCAGAAACCAGTCGATGTGCGCACTCACTTCGACTGAATTCTTAACACTTCGACACATTTCTGTGTTCGCACTTGTGTTCCCGGTGGGGACACGATCCCCTCATGCCGCTAGAGAATCGCCTCCGCGGGAACGACCCACGTCCCTCCCGGATATACAAACACCAGCTGGCTGCGCATCTCAACGCCCTCCGCATTGGCTTGGTCCTGCCAAGCCTCGCGGTAGTAGCTGAGCTGGGTTGAATAGCGTTTCTTCTCTTGTTCCGTCATCGAGTGCTTCGGATGTCGAGATGTCTTCCAGTCGACGAGGACGTAGTTGCCATCCCTGTCCCGCAACACCGCGTCGATCCGCCCTCGAGTCACCCGCTGCTTATCCGTGTATGAGAACGGAACCTCGATCCCAAACACCGTATAGTCGCGTCCCAGGTTCATCTCAATCACTGCCTGCTGCATAGCTGCAAAGACCTCTTTGTCTTCTGCCGTCAAGGAACCGGGGATTTCGTCTTCCGGTTGGAGATCCTTGTCGGCAGAAGAGGAAGCCAAGACACGTAGGTGGCTTTCTATCCACCTATGGAGATGGCTTCCGAGCTGCGCACTACCCATAGGACGTTGCGGCACAGGTCGGAGCAGGTCGGCAGCCACTCCCTCCGGATCCGCCTGAAACGCGGCAACTTCTGTGACTGACATTGCCCTGGACGCCCACGCCGCATCAAGAACTTTGTGAGGGTCCGCGGACTGCAGTTCTTCCGCCCACTTCCTTTTTTCCTGAAGTTGGGCAAGGAGAAGCCGCGCGTCCCTACGCAGATTCTCATTTTTCACCGACTCCAATGCCACGACTACATCCACCCCGTCTTCTCTGGGGAGTTCTTGGATGACCCTGGCTCCCGCCTGCTCACTTCGTCGCCGTACAGGACCCGGCTCTCTTGGAAACATCGCGGTGGTTTCCGAAGAGACTAGGTCAGCCCACTCTTCCATCGGTGGCAGAGGCTGTATGCACGACCTCGTAACCGGTGGCACACCATCTGCGGGCGTCGGGCTGTCCAGCAGCTGGGTTACGAAAAGGGAGGGGAAATGGGGGGTCGTCCCTGCGTCGAACCATGATCCGCTCATAAGTAACCGGTGTCGCGCACGCGTCACCGCCACGTATGCCAACCGCCTCTCCTCATCTTGGAGGTACTGGCCGACTTCATCGCGGAAGGTCGCGCTGGCGACGCTCACTTTTTCGTCGGAGCGCCAGATCTGGGGGTCAGGGAGGTGCGCCGCATCCTGACGCAGGGGGTACGGAAGAACGCTGGCATCTTTCCACCACCCCGACGCTGGGCCGGGGTTTGGCGGTGGACCGTACTCTCCTCCGCGTTTCTGACTCCCGGAGCCTTGGGAGGGTAGACGACCCGCACTGAACTCCGCAATTGCCACGGCATCCCATTCAAGACCCTTCGACCCGTGAATTGTCATGACTTGTACTGCGCTGGCATCAATGTCGGCTGTCGGGGATGACAGGCCCTTCTCTTTGAGCTCTGCGGCGGTCAGCCAAGCAAGAAACGCTTCCATCGTGGGGCGAGGCGCGGATTTGTCATAGTCGGTTGCCACGTCAGCGAACGTATCGAGGACGGCCGACACGTCCTCACTGGTGGGGTTTGCCTCAGATTCGATGTCCAACGTGAGGAGCCGACGCGCGGTCTGAACTTGCGCGGGGATGGACAGGGATGCACTCTGGCGGAGCTCACGCAGAATCTTGCGAAGTCTTGCGACGCGTCCAGCACCAACCGCGCTCATTCCGGGCACGTCCCCCGCTTTTTCACATGAGTCGACGGCTTCGGACAGTAGGATCGGAGACCGCTCACTCCCGGGGTCGCGTTTCTGCTCACGCCACATGATCGACGCCGCATGGTCGCCAAGTGCGCGAAGGTCAGAAGCGCCCAGATCTAAGTTGGTTAGGAGCCGCATGAGGCTAGGGGAGTCACCCGGATCGATAGCCACCTGTAGTGCCGCGCGCAGGTCCAAGATGGCAGGGTGCCCCAGAAGGGACTCAGATCCGACCATCTGCGCCGGGATGCCACGTTCATGAAGAGCCTGAAGGATCGGACGCAAAGGTGCATTGCGCCGACAAAGGACGCCAACGGAGCCAGGTTCGTCCTTTTCGTGGTTGTACAGATCCTTCCTGGCCTGCTCAACGAAGTCGACTATGTCGTCGATGGATTCCTGGTGCCGCAAGCGGAAATTGACTTCCGATACACCCGGTCCAGCTCCTTCATTTGCCTTCAGGAACCCTAGGTCCTTCTCATCACCCTTGGTACCCGTCTGCGCGTCGACCGTGCCGCGGGCAGAGGCTTTCTGTCGCACATAACTTGGCGTGCTGGCCAACGGTGCCGCAATGACGTTCGCAGCATTCAGAATCGACCGGTCGTTTCGCCAAGCTTTGGAGAGTTCCAAGGTCTTCCGCGGCGCCTTGTGCCGAGGATTGAACAGCCTATGAAAGTCCTGCAACGACGCCGCAGATGCGCCACGCCAACCGTAGATTGCTTGGTTCGGGTCGCCAACGGCCGTGACGGGATGATCAGAGAACAGCGCGGACAGGAACCGCATCTGTGCAACAGAGGTGTCTTGGAATTCGTCTAAGAAAACCACCTTGTGCCGCAGCCGCAGAACTTCCCGCACATGCTCCACTTCCTCCACGATCCGAATTGCAGCCAAGACCTGGTCCGCGAAGTCCATGCGTCCGCTCTGAGCCTTCGCCTCTTCAAACGCCGCGATTACGCCCAGTAATTCCCTTCTCTGCGCAACGGCCTCTTCCCCTTCCGCAAAGAACACTGGCAGTTTCCCGCCCTTCTCTTCACGCAAGGTCTCAAACTTCGCGCTCAGGCGCCGAAGCCCCGCATCCACTTCGTCCATTGTCATGGCCTGATTAGCGATGTCTTCGCGCAGGCCAAGTGCCCTGTCAACAACCGTGCTTTCCGCTAAGTCACCTGAGATGTCGTGGGGCCATCCCGCCACAACCTCACTCATTAGCTGCCATGACGCCGCAGCATCCAAGTGAGTGACCTTAGGGTCAATGCCGATAAGGGGACCAAACTCCTGGACGATACCCAACGCAAAAGAGTTGTAGGTGGTGGCCATGGGGACGTCCATCACGGCGAACCCCTCCCCCACAGACCCTTGGATCCCCGCGAGCAAACGGCTGTGCTCAGCCAACCGGCCCGCCAACTCTCCCGCGGCCTTCCGCGTGAATGTGAGCCCCAGAATGTTCTCCGGTCGAACACCGAAGTGGGAAGTCATGTAGGCGGCCCTCAGTGACAGGGTCTGTGTTTTTCCAGACCCCGCGCCCGCGACAACCAGCAGCGGCGCCGCATACGACTCACCTTCGACCTCCACATACGGCGCATATTCAGCGACCTTCGCCTGCTCTTCCGTCGGCTTAAGCAGCCCCAGTTCGCGAGCCAACTCATTCGCGCTCATTCGCATGTCCTCTCAGAAATGGCCTTCGCCGGGCAAACAATCTGGAACTCACACGTCCTGCAGGAACCAGTCACCGGATTCGCTTCAACACGGTTGCCCGACAGGCTCTTCGCAAGCGCCCCGATTTCCCTGCGTGTCTCCTCAAGAGCAGTCGCGTCCATCGGCGCCTGCTCCCTCAACATGTCGCGCTTCAGCCCAAGCCCCAGGAGCGCTGCGCCGCCCGCCGTTAAACCAGCCTCCGCGACACCTATTTGGTAGGCCGACAACTGAGCGTTTTCCTCTGCTTCGGCCTTCGTACCCACACTGCCTGTCTTGATGTCCACCACGCGCGCAGAACCATCAGGCCCAATCTCTATGCGGTCCGCACGCCCACTGATGACCGCGCCATCCACCTCAAACCGGATCCGCTGCTCCACAAGAAGGTCACCCTTGTAAGAGGCGGTATAGGTTCCAAGGCGTGCAACCTTCTCTTCCGCATTCCGCAACGCCCGCCGCTGCCACACCGTGTCCTCACCCAGCCCCATCTCAACCCACAGTGCCCGCAACGCCTCAACGAGCTCCTGCGGGGTCCCGCGCGGGTTCTCCTCAGCAACCCGGTGCACAAGGCTGCCAATACGCGCGGCATTCAGATCCGTCTGGTCCTCCTGCAAATCTTGGGCGGAACCGCCAATACTTCCTAAGAACCACCGCAACCCGCAGTCCTTTGCCTCCCCCAGTTTTGAGGGGCTCAACCTCAAAGGACCCCGATCAAGTATCGGACTGTCCGTACTTACCGAACCCGTTGACGCCCAGTTTTCCGGATGCGCGTCGGGAACACCCGCACTTGAAAGCAGAGCCAAGAGTATGGCGGCGTCCGAACTTCCCTGCTCAGACGACGTTTCGCTCACCAGCTCACGTCGCGCCGCTGCAACAAGGGAATCCAACGTCAAGTAGTGCTCCCAACCGTCATCATCACGTGGAGCAAGCGGCAACAATCCCTCTTCATTCAACGCGAGTAGGAACGAGGACGGCGCATGATCCTCATTGCTCACGCTAAACAGATGAAGCGACTTCTTAGCACGCGAGACCGCCACGTACAGCAGTGACGCCTCTTCCTTTCGACGTTCACGCGCCTCCGATCCCCCATCTGACGCGGCGAGGACGCCCGAATCCGGCAAGTAAGGTGCCACCGGGCATTCCGTGGGCCAACCCCGCGCCACAGCGTCCGCCACAACACCCTCAAGCTTGGGAAGCGCTGCCAAGCCCGCCCGCGCAGACGACGGCCACGAACCCTCCTGCAAGTCCGCCACAACAACGACATCCCATTCGCGTCCCGCGGCCTGGGCCGGCGTTACAACCGAGACGCCCGGATCCACCAACCCACGTGACACCAATGGGTCTGTCACCACCGACTGCCCCAGCATTTCCGCGGCGAAACGCTCCGCACTTCCGTCGGAAAGCCCCTGATCCATTTGCTCTTGGCCCCACAGATCCGCCTTCCGGAAAAGCGCGAGCATCGCATCCAGCTGCTCAGCCGCATACAACCCCGCAAAACCCGGCTTGAGCGCCTGTCCCCGCAGTTCTTCGGCGAGGCCCGCGCGCTCCCAGATCATCCACAGGCCCTCTGTCGCCGACGCCTGTCTTGCGGCATCCCGCAGCGTCCAAAGCTTCGCCGCCACCCGCAGCCGTTCATACGTCGGCTGTAGTCCCCGGTTTGAGGGAACGTACCGACCATCCGCAATCGCAGCAAACAGGTCGACGATCTGACTGCTCCTATGCTCAGCCCCACTCAATCGATAGTCCCGAAGCACACGATATGTCCCAAGAGAATCAGCCCGCACCAACGGTGACGTAATGAGGGCGAGGGCGCTTTCCTCCTCCAGCGCCTCCGCAACTTCACCCGCAGGTGCAATCAGCGCCAGCGACGACGCACAAATCGGTATTCGGGCCAACATGACGGGTCTGTCCCCACTGTGGATCGGCACGGACGCACGGACCAGGAAGTCCTGATACGACTCAACCGACGCCGCGTGGCGAACTATGACCGCCATCCGATCCCATGGCACGCGATCATGCAGGTGAGCCTCACGTAGCACCCGCACGACCGCCGCGTTCTGCTGCGCCGGCGTTGTAAATACACCCGGCAGCCGGTCTTTTTTCTTCTGTTTCGGGCGGTTTTGTGGACGCTCCACCGCACCACTATCCCCGTCAGCGCCCGCTTTCCGTTTAGGCGGAGCAAACCAACGCTGCATCCCACCTACTACCTTCGCAACCGCGCGGCCGCTACGGTGATTGGTCAGAAGAGCCACGGGCTGCGCCTCCACACGCTGCGCTAACTGCACACCCATAGTTGTGACCCCGCCGCGATAGGACGCAACCCCCTGATCCGCGTTGCTGGTGATCACCACCTGCACACCCGCGTCCCGCATAGCCCCAACCAACGCGAGCGCCGACTGCGGCATATCCTGCGCATCTTCGACTACAACCAACGCTGGCAGCGGCGGTCCAGAAAGGACGCCTAAACCTTCAGCGTCTTTATTCCAATCACGCAGGAGGTTTGCGGCAACCCGAGGAATCCGCGCCGCATCCAAGTGCGCCGTGGCGGCGGTGAACGCGTTCTGCTCCCCCGCGTACTGTCCGTACATTCGGCCCGCAACCTGCCACAGAGGCAACCCCGCTGCCTCCCCCAGCCGCACCAGGTCACCCGGGAGCAGCCCCACCTGGCCCGCCCTGGCCATCAGGTTCCGGATCTCCATCCGGAACGCCTCACTGTCTGTCACTTCCCGCGGGAACTCATCACACCCTTGGGACAACGCACCCTTCAGCCACGCGTCCTCTTTGGCCCCCGAAAGCATTGTCGGCCGCTCCAACGGCGTCTCCCGCTCAACCATCCACAGCGCAATCACCAAGTAGGCATAGGAGCTGAGAGAACGCACCAACCTGTGACTACCATTCGCGCTTAGCCCCGTCAGCGTCCGCCCCGTCGCAGCCTTCGCAAGCGCAGCTTCCGCTTCCACCGCACGGTGCCGATCAGGCGTCAGCATCAACGCGGGCGCCCAAGCCGACGACGCGCCCCCCTCCTCCAGAGCACGCCGCATCACCTCCACCGCCACCGCTGACTTCCCCGTCCCCGGGGCACCGACTATGTGCGCGTTTGAGCCCGCTTCGACCAAGTTGAACGCAGCCTTCTGCTGGTCATCCCACACCAAATCATCTGCCGACATGTGTGCCCCTTTCGCTACAAGCGAGTATCCCGCACCCCTCCGACATCTTGGCGCACCCACACCTAGACTTGGGATCAAATAGCACGGCTGGGCCACTCTTGAAGGAGACAACCATGAAGGTAACGTTCAACTTCCGCTCCGGTGTCGGACCTCTAACGCTTGATCTGCCAGGAGAAGAGACAGACGTCCTCGACCAGATTAAGAAGGCAATCGAAGACTCCGACGTCCTCGACTTCACGGACACCAAGGGTGACCGCGTGATCATCCCTTCCACCGTGATCGGCTACGTGATGGTACCGACCACCTCCGCACACAAGGTGGGGTTCGGCCGCATCTGACGTAAGACCTGACCGGTCCGGGCTCCCAACCCGCGCCTAGACACGCCAGGCAGGGCGCAGCCGCTCCTCAGCGGCCTGCCCAAACCAGGGCCGCTTAGGCCTTCAGGTTCACCTCTTCCAGGCGAACCTTGTGCTTACGCATCGCGCTCTCAATGATGGCGTCCGCTGTGTCGGCATCCAGGGTTAGCTCCGGGTAACTAAACAACGTCGCCCTCGCCAATCCGAACGTCTCTCCCGCAACCCTGCGCGCCCACAGCGACAACCGCGCCGCCAACTGAGGATCACTGGCGGTGATTGGCGCCAAATGCTTCCGCACCCACGCGCCCTGCCCCAGATCCCACACATTGAAACTGCGGTAGAAAATCTGGTGACGGTCACTCAATTCCTGCAAAACGTCGGCAAACACGCCGATGACAACGTAACTCTTCACACACCTTTCCCACCAGTTAGAAGGTCGCGTGCGCACGTCCAATTCATCGAACAATCCCGCGTACACACCGGCGGCGTCAATGATGGAAAACCCGTGCTCCTCCGCATAGTCGTCAAAACCGCGGAAATGCTGGTATCCCGCGTCCGCGAGCCTTGCTAAATCCACATGAAACTTCGTATTTGGCGCCTGATCCCCGTCCTTAGCCAGCCGCGTCATCGCTGCAAGCGCGCAAAACGCGAACAGCCCCACAACTGCCTTGGTCCCCGGTATCTGCTGCTCTGCTGCATCGCTAGTCATACCTAAACCCTATAAGCACATCGCAATGCCCGCCACGCCTGCCGTAGACTGGTTTTGTAAAGGTTGCCCGGTCGCCCGGCGAAGCGGGACCGGGAGAGTTGCTCTCCTTCACAGATGCACTTAAAGAATATGCGCGATCGGCTGCCTCCAACGAAGTAGAAAACTCGGAAGGCGAATAATGAGCGCAGAAGAAAAGACTTTTGCGGACTTTGGTGTCCGCAGCGAAATTGTTGACGCATTGGATGCGCAGGGGATCACTCATCCGTTTCCAATCCAGGCCCTGACCTTGCCCGTGGCGTTGACTCGCAGGGACATCATTGGCCAGGCAAAAACGGGTACGGGTAAGACTCTGGGGTTTGGCATCCCTGTCCTCGAAAACGTGGTGGCACCCGGTGAGGACGGTTTTGACAACCTCCTCTCCCCCGGCGCCCCACAGGCCCTGATCATTCTGCCGACCCGCGAGTTGTGTAAGCAGGTTGCGGACGATTTGCGTGTCGCGGCGAAGAACCTGCCGACGCGCATCGTGGACATCTACGGTGGCGTGGCTTTTGAGCCGCAGGTGAAGGCACTGAAGGAGGGGGTGGAGGTCGTGGTGGGCACGCCCGGGCGCCTCATCGACCTGGCCGACCGCGGAATCCTCAAGCTCAACCACGTGAACACGGTGGTGTTGGATGAGGCCGATGAGATGCTGGACCTGGGCTTCCTCCCCGACGTGGAGCGGCTCTTGTCGCAGGTGTCGGGCAGCAGGCACTCCATGCTCTTCTCCGCGACCATGCCGGGCCCGGTCATCACGTTGGCGCGTCGTTTCATGCGTCAGCCCACCCACATTCGTGCCCAGGATCCGGATGACGAGGGCGCAACGGTCGCCCAAGTTGACCAGTTCGCCTACCGCGCGCACGCCCTCAACAAAGCGGAAGTTCTGACGCGCATTTTGCAGGCGGAGGGGCGAGGGCGAACGATCGTGTTCGTGAAGACCAAGCGGACCGCGGCCGCCCTCGCCGATGATCTGGAGGGGCGTGGTTTCGCGGTGGGCTCGCTGCACGGGGATTTGGGGCAGGGCGCTCGTGAACGTGCGTTGCGTGCGTTCAAGAAGGGCAAGATCGACGTCCTCGTCGCAACGGATGTGGCTGCCCGCGGCATCGACGTTCAGGACGTTACCCACGTCGTGAACTACCAGTGCCCAGAAGATGAGAAAACATACCTGCACCGGATCGGCCGCACGGCGCGCGCCGGAGCAAAGGGCACGGCCGTTTCGTTTGTGGACTGGGACGATGTGCCGCGGTGGGGCCTGATTGCCCGCACGCTGGACCTTGACATCGTGGAACCGGTGGAAACCTACCACACGTCTGAGCACCTCTTTGAGGATCTGGGGATCAACCCCAACGTCACGGGCCGTTTGCCGCGTTCGCAGAGGACGCGTGAGGGTCTTGATTCGGAAGAGATCGAGGACGTTGACGGTAAGGGCGGTCACGGCAACCGTGGTGGTCAGGGCCGGGGCGGGCAAGGTAGAGGCGGTCAGGGACGCAGTGGGCAACGCGGTGGCGCGCAACGTGGCCGCGGCGGCAGAGGTGGTCGCCAGGGCGGAAACAAGGACGGCAGGCAGGCCGGCAACAGAACCCGGGGACGCGGCTCAGAGCAGTCGCAGCCCGCGGGGACCGAGGACGGCGCACGTGCCAAACGCCGCCCCCGTAAGCGGATCCGCAAGTCGTC
>CAYFOT010000042.1:0-2276 GCA_964344825.1 uncultured Actinomyces sp. | reverse complement strand
CCGAGGACGGCGCACGTGCCAAACGCCGCCCCCGTAAGCGGATCCGCAAGTCGTCCCAGGGTGAGGGTCAGTAAGTCAGCTCATCGTTTTCCAGTGTGACCCGAGCGACGTGGGACGATCTGTGCGTGTTGTCCCACGCCGCACGGTTCCGCACCAGTTATAGGCCCTGATCTGTCACGCAGCGGCACCAGAGTACGGATAAAGTTGTCGTGTAAACACCGTCCGTTATGATAATTGGATTCTTCGCTTCATATGAGAGCACTTGTTTTTGCCCAACAGTGGGAGCCTGAGAACGGCACGCCACAGCGCCGGTGGGCCCAGATAACGCAGGGCCTCATCCAAGCCGGGAACGAAGTGGACGTGATCACTGCTCCCCCGCACTACCCCGGTGGGCAGCTAACCAGCGACGATCCCTCCCACGCTCCAGGTGCCGTAGCGATCGGCTCAAACGGCGAACAGATTTTCCGGTCAAAGTTCGCTCCCCACGGTCGATCTCTGACCAGCCGCATCAAAGACCAGGCGATAGTGGCTATTTCCTCAGCCCGAATTGGCAAACGCGTTGTGGAGGCCACGAATCCAGATGTCATTCTGACAACCGCCCCTCCTATCCCTTCCGCAGTTGTTGCCGCTGTGGTTGCTAAGAAGACCAAGACGCCGTACATCGTCGACCTCCGGGACGTCTGGCCCGATCTTCTGAAATACATGAACGAATGGGGCAACCGCGCCGAAGCAAATCCCCGGCAGCGCACCAAAGCCATAGCCTTCGACGCGCTCATTATGATTGGCGGCGCAGTCTTTTCATGGGCCATTCGGAACGCGGACGCCGTGGTGACCACTACGCCCTCGTTCGCGGAGCTCCTGCGTGAACGGGGATACCCGCGCGTACTGAATCTTCGGAACATGGCCTCTGTGCGGGACGCTGCCGTTCCGTCACTGGCAGTGACGGCCTACCTGGACGGCTACGACAGGGACACTGGAACCCTCAGGATTCTTTACGCTGGTACCACTGGTCGCGCTCAGGGCCTGGAAAGCGCCTTTGAGGCCCTGAAGCTCACAGTTGACGCGGGCGTAGACGTCCAGATGCGTGTCGTCGGTTCCGGCGCGCACCTACGACTCCTACACCTGCGGGCCCAAAGGGACTCCCTGCCCGTAGAGTTCTTGGGGCGCATCCCCTTTGAGGAAGTGCTTGAACAGTACGAATGGTGTGACACCACCCTGATCAGCCTGCGCAACTGGAAGCCTCTACGCTACACCGTGCCGTCGAAGCTTTATGAAGTGCTCAGCGTCGGTCGTCACGTCACCGTCTCCGCAGACGGTGAATCGGCAAGGATCATAGAGGAAACCCACGCGGGTGACGCGGTGCCCGCCATGGATCCACGCGCGCTGGCGGATCTATGGATTGAACTTGCCAACAACCGTGAGCGCCTAGACGTGGGAACCGTGGGGCGTGATTGGCTACTGGATCGGGAAACCCCGGAGCAGAACTCTGAAAAGTTCACCGACTTTGTCGTCGCGACAGTCATCAATTTCCGGGAAGGGAAGAGCCGGGCTCGCTTGGCTGGAACCACGCTATTCAACAAGCTGGGAATACATAAACGATGGGCACACTAAACCCCGTTTCGTCAGCACGTTACGCGCGTAACGCCCTCGCGAAAGCACCTCTTCTGACGCAGACTATTGGCAGGATGTTGGCCGAGGACCCGGTCCTTTTCTCCGTCCAGTTCTCACGCAGACTTCCCAAAAAGTTGCGCTCTGCAGTCGCGAAGCTTGCTCTTGAGCGAGGGCGCCCGTCCGCTACCCAAGCATTCCTAGCGTTCATATCCGACCATCCGGAGGCCGCGCGGGCAGCCCTTGAGTCTCTTGAGTGCCAAGGCAAGACCCCGGGGAAGGTGACGGGTGAGCTCCGCGTCCAGCTGGCTATGCCCTCCCCTAGCGCGGGACCCAGCGGCACGCGCGCCCGGGACGCTTGGGCGTCGGGCGACTTGCCCGGCGCGTTGTCTGCCGCCGATGGATCCCTCCATCGCCGCTTTATGGGTGAAGCGCGCGTGCATTCCCCACGTTTCCTTATCCGCGTCCCAGACGCCAGCCTTTCCGCGTACGCGCAGCCAAATAGGGGCGAGGGCGAGGGCGACGTGCGAGTCTTCCACTTCCTCACCAACTCATTGCCGTGGACCAGGTCGGGGTACACGTTCCGGTCCCAGGCCATCCTGGAGGCGCAGCGGAAGGCGGGAATTGAGGTGCGCGCGGCGACACGACTGGCATATCCCACGCTTATT
>CAYFOT010000041.1:0-12087 GCA_964344825.1 uncultured Actinomyces sp. | reverse complement strand
GGTCCAACTCTCCGCCATTGATTTGGCGCAACGCTTCAAGGTCTGCGGCACTAAAACCCAAAGATGAGACGTCGAGCGTATTTTGTGAGCGCAGTCGGGCACTCCACTGACGTGCGCCCTCAACCACCTTGCGCAGTCCAACGAGCGCTTGGGCGAGGCTACGCGGACGCAGCACGAGGGCGGCAACAAGCAGGATCACGGCCAACTCCCCGCCGGAAATCCCGAACATGCTGCACCCCCAACACCAACACCCGCAAATACTCAGGCAAGGCTACCCTAACTACGACTGCACATGCGGAGGGAGGCGTCTGGGAAGCGGTCCGTATAAAGAGCTGTCCCGCCAAGCGTGCGAGGGCGACGGTCACGCGGAGCCAATGCGCGGGGGTCTAGCGCACATCGCACGCACCGCCCTCGCCCCTAATACCCGAACACGAGCGGTGCTAGGAACAAGCACACCAGTGACAGCAGGACCAAGCCGGTCGCGGACATGCGCCAGCCAGCGTTGAGGAGCTCTGGCGGCTTGACCATTCCCGAACCAACCGCGATCGCGTTGGGTGGCGTGCACGCAGGCATCATGAACGCACAGGAGGCTGCGAATGTGACCGGGAGTGCCAGTGCCAGCGGTCCCATCCCAACGCTCACGCCCATAGCCGCGGCAATCGGGATGAGGGTCGCGGCGGTTGCTGTGTTCGACATGAACTCAGTTAGCAGCATGGTCACGACGCACACCGCGACGATCAGGACCGGCGTGGGGAGGTGGGCAAGGCCCTGCATCTTGGATGCCAGCCAGTCAGACAGTCCGGACGCCCCGATCTCAGACGCGAGCGCCAAACCCCCACCGAAGAGAATCAAAATCCCCCACGGCACGTCCTTGGTGTCGTTCCAAACAAGTAGGCTGCCCTGAGCGGGCCCTTGCGCGGGAATAACGAAGAGCGCAATTGACGCAGCCATCGCAACGATCTCATCCGTAAACGGCGATCCAGGCCAAATGAACGGCAGGAACACCCAACCAAAGATTGTGGCAGCAAAGACAGCAACAACTCTCCACTGCGGACGCCCCATGGGGCCCAGCCGCGCCAGTTCCTTACGGATCACATCATCGCCGCCGGGGAGTGCTTTGACAGTGGTTTTGAACGTCACGTGGGTGACTAGGAACCATCCGATGACCATGAACACGAGGGACAGTGGAACACCAACCAGCATCCACTCCCCGAAACCGATGTTGATCCCGTAGTTCTCAGAGAGGAAGCCGACCAGCAGCGCGTTCGGTGGGCTGGCAATGATGGTCCCAAACGCGCTGATCGAGGACGCATAGGCGATCCCCACCATCATGGATGATGCAAGTTTCGGGTCGTTCATCCCGTGACGCTTCAGAAGCCCAAGGATGGACGCGCCGATGGAAATCATCATGATCGCGGTGGCGGTGTTGGAGATCCACATGCCCAAAAGGGTGGTGGCCAGCATGAAGCCGAAGACCATGCGTTTGGGTTCGGTGCCGAACAGCAACACGACGCGTAGCGCTATCTGGCGGTGGAGGTTCCACCTCTGCATAGCGGCGGACAGCAGGAAGCCGCCCAGGAAAAGGAAGATGACCTTGTTTCCGTAGGAGGCCGTCACCCCACCAACCGTGTTCACACCCGCCAGAGGAAGCACCACGATTGGCAGAAGCCCCGTTACGGCCAGCGGCACCACTTCGAGCATCCACCAGACACCCATCAGCATGATCAGCCCCAGGGTGATCGCGGCCGCGCGTGGCGAGTCGAATCCCGCTTCAACCGCCGCTTCCGATGGGACGATGTCCGGCATGGCGAAGTACGCCAGTACCGCCATGAGGACGCCTAGGAAGAAGCCAACCCGACGCCCAGTCGGGGTTAGTCGGACACGGGAAAAGTCAGTGATGCGTTCGAGGACGGACGATGCAGCCATAGTCCCTTTCGTGGCTCAGGCGTTCCAGGTTTCAAAAAGCCTGTCCTCCAACGTTACCAGCCCGGCCACTTTCGGCCGGGTTGGCACAGCGTTATGCGCCGACCTCCGACCGGAGGGTCGACTTCACTTCCCGGACGCCCGGAGCCGCGGCAAGATCCGATGCGACCTTCTGCAAAGCGCCTTCTGTCGCGCGGTGGGTCATGATCGTGAGTGTGGCGGCACGACCCGCTCCATCTCCCACTTCGTCGTTGGCGTCGCTTTGCTGTACCGACTTAATCGAGACGTCGTTGGCGGCGAAAATACCGGCTACTTCAGCCAGGACACCTGCCCTGTCTTGGACTTCCAGCTGGATCTGGAAGCGCGTCACCGCTTCTGAAGCGGGCAGGATCGGCAGATTCGCGTAGACCAGTTCCCGGGGCCCACTTCCGCCATTCGCGATATGGGAGGCGCCAGCGACAACGTCGGAGAGGACGGCCGTGGCCGTGGGTGCGCCGCCGGCTCCGGCACCGTAGAACATGAGGCGACCGGCTGATTCCCCGTCGACCGCGATTGCGTTGAACGCACCGTTGACGCTGGCCAGCGGGTTGTCTTTGGGGACAAGGGTGGGGTGAACGCGGACCGAAACGCCCTCGCTCCCATCATCCTGCGTGACCCGTTCCGCGATAGCCAAGAGCTTCACGACGTTTCCACCCGCGGTCGCTTCGGCGATATCTTCGGCGGTGATGTTGGAAATCCCCTCCACAGCCACGTCATCGATGGAGACGCGGGTGTGGAACGCAAGGGATGCCAAGATGGCGCACTTGGCCGCCGCATCCAGCCCTTCAACGTCTGCCGTGGGGTCGGCCTCCGCGAACCCTAGGCGTTGAGCCTCCGCCAATGCCTCCTCATAGGACGCGCCCGTGGAGGTCATGGCGTCAAGAATGAAGTTTGTGGTCCCATTTACGATGCCGAGGACGCGGACGATCTTGTCCCCCACCAGTGATTCCCGCAGCCCGTAAACAACCGGCACTGCACCGGCAACGGCAGCTTCATAGTAGAGATCGGCCCCGCTGGCCGCAGCGGCATCGTTCAACTCCGGCCCATATGCCGCTAGAAGCGCTTTGTTGCCAGTCACCACAGTCTTACCTTGGTTGAGCGCGCGAAGAACGAAAGTCCGAGCCGGTTCCAGCCCACCAATCAGTTCGATCACAAGGTCCGCGCCGTCGATCGCGGCGTCCGCGTCCGTTGTTAGTAGTTCGTCAGCGATCTGTGCATCGCGCGGAGCACTGGGGTTGCGGACAACCACCGCGTTGACGTTCAGTTCTGCGCCGGCGCGCGCGGTGAGGTCGTCAGCCTGTTCTTGGATCAGGCGAAACACCTGAGAACCCACTGTGCCTGCACCAAGCACCGCTATGTTCACTGTCTCCATGTCATTCCTGCCTTCATCCAGCCGTCGTTTATAGGGGGGGGTACATGCCTGCGCGCCAGTCTAGAAGTGGTGAGCGGGCCCGCGCGCTAATGTTCAAAGAGTAGGCGCACTAGGGCGTAGGCCCGCGCTGTGCCGCTACTGGTTTAGTGGGTCCAGCTCCGGCTTACCAAGGTCCTCACTCACATCAAATCCCGCGATGGTCGCGAAGTAGTCCCTGGGGGTTTCTGCGCGGCGGATCATCCGGAAGGAGCCGTCTTCTTCCAGTAGGACTTCCGCAGAGCGGAGCTTGCCGTTGTAGTTGTAACCCATGGAGTGTCCGTGTGCACCGGTGTCGTGGATGACGACGATATCGCCAATCTCCACCTCTGGCAGAGCCCGATCAACCGCGAACTTGTCGTTGTTTTCGCACAGCGACCCGGTCACGTCGTACACGCGATCCGCCGGCGCATCCTCTTTCCCGGCGATGGTGATGTGGTGGTATGCACCGTACATCGCTGGCCGAAGTAGGTTCACTGCTGACGCATCCAGTCCGACGTACTGCTTGTGAATGTCCTTGTGGTGAAGCGCCGTAGAAATGAGCCATGCGTTGGGGCCCGTAATGAAACGGCCAAGTTCCGCGACAACGGAAATGGGGTCCATGCCGGCGGCAACAATCGTTTCTTCGTATGCCTGATGCACCTTTTTCCCGACGGACGCGAGGTCGGCTTCAGGCTTCCCTGGCTCATAAGGAATCCCAATTCCGCCCGAGAGGTTCACCAGGAAGAACTCCGCATCGCACTCTTCAGCGAGGTCCACCGCCAGCTGGAACAGAATCTTCGCAAGCGCCGGGTAGTAGTCACCATCGGTTGTGTTAGACGCCAAGAATGCGTGAATCCCGAACCGCTTTGCACCAAGTTCTTTCAGCCGGTTGATGGCTTTCGGCATCTGCTCCGGCGTCAAACCGTACTTTGCGTCCCCGGGGTCACCCATGACACGCGTCCCCAGTTTGAAGTCACCACCGGGGTTGTACCGCAGGCAAATATCCTCCGGGATCCCCCCATTTTCGGCCAAGAAGTCGATATGGCTGATGTCGTCAAGGTTCACGATGGCGCCCAGTTTGCGCGCCAAACGGTACTCCTGCGCCGTGGTCACGTTGGAGGAGAACATGATCTCATGACCCTTGAAGCCCATGGCATCGGCCAGAAGCAGCTCCGTATATGAGGAGCAGTCGACCCCACATCCTTCATCCTTCAGCAGCTTTAGGAGCGCGGCATTAGGCGTGGCCTTGACCGCGAAGTACTCCTTGAAGCCCGGGTTCCAGGAGAACGCATTTTGGAGTGCATGCACGTTCTTCCGGATTCCGGCCGCATCGTATAGGTGGAAGGGCGTGGGAACTTCGGC
The DNA here is from genome assembly GCA_964344825.1 of uncultured Actinomyces sp. Taxonomy (GTDB): domain Bacteria; phylum Actinomycetota; class Actinomycetes; order Actinomycetales; family Actinomycetaceae; genus Scrofimicrobium. The sequence continues at coordinate 7,373 of CAYFOT010000041.1, read as the reverse complement.
AATGATTTCGCGGAGTTTTTCTTCCGAGGGCGCTGGGCGTGGCATGTGGTTTCAATCCTTCAAGTTGAGAGAGGTCAGACAGAGGTGTTTGGACGAGGTCGAAGGCCTAAGGCGGACTATGACTTCTGCACCAAAGCGGGCAGCAACTTTTGTAGCCTGACCACGGCCTCCACCGTCGTTTCGTATGAGCCGAACGCCGACAGTCGGAACTGGTCTTCGCCAGCAGGCCCGAATCCGACGCCGGGCGTGCCGACAATCTGGGCATTGTCCAGCAGGTAGTCGAAGAACGCCCAGGAATCCATCCCGCCGGGGCACCTGAACCACACATACGGGGAGTTGTCCCCACCAACAGCGTCGATGCCCGCGCCAATAAGCGCTTCCCGAATCAGCTGCGCGTTACGCAGGTAGTAGTCCGTCGCTTCCTGAACCTGCACGCGACCCGCGGGCGTATAGATTGCTTCCGCAGCGCGCTGCACGATGTATGGGGTTCCGTTGAACTTTGTGGACTGACGGCGGTTCCACATGGCATGAAGCGAGGCCCCATCCACGACCAGCTCCTTTGGAACAACGGTCCAAGAGCAGCGCAGGCCCGTGAACCCCGCGGTCTTTGAGAAGCTGCCGAACTCAATGGCAACCTCACGTGCACCCTCTATTTCGTAAATGCTCCGCGGGATCCCCTCTTCTGTAATGAAGGACCGGTAGGCCGCGTCAAACAGGATGATGCTGCCACTGTCCTTCGCGTAGTCCACCCACGCAGCCAACTCCTCATGTGTGAGGGTCGTGCCCGTCGGGTTGTTGGGGTAGCACAGGTAGATCAGGTCAACATGCTCAGTTGGGAACGGGGGCTTGTAGCCGTCGGCCTCCGTGCACGGCAGGTAGACCAAATTCGTCCACTGTCCATCCACGTAGTCCCCAAGCCTGCCGGCCATCGCGTTGGAATCCACGTACACCGGATACACAGGATCCGTCACGGCGATCTTCGCGTTCCCTGAAAACAGTTCCTGAATATTGCCAGTATCCGACTTAGCACCGTCCCCAATGAAGACTTCATCGGCGTCAACGTCGACACCGATCGATGAGTATTCGCCACTGGCAATCGCCTCACGCAAGAACGCGTAGCCCTGTTCAGGGCCGTACCCGCGGAACGTCTGCGCATACGCCTGCTCATCGGTTGCATCATGCAATGCCTGCACCACGACGGGCGCCAACGGCAAGGTCACATCCCCGATACCCAGTCGCAGGATCTGCTGATCCGGGTGCTTCTCCTGATACTCCGCAACCCTCTTGGCGATGTCGCTGAACAAGTATGAGGCTGGGATCTTCTGAAAATCAGTATTCAACATTCTTTAGTCTCCTAACCAAGCAGATCTTCCATCGAGTACAGCCCCGCTGGCTGCTTCACGATGAACTTTGCAACTTCAAGGGCGCCATATCCAAACACCTGTCGGGACTGGGCGACGTGGCGAACCTCCACAATTTCGTCCTCCAGGAGGAACGTCACCGTGTGGTCACCAATCACGGTGCCGCCGCGCACAGCGTGGATCCCAATCTCATTTCCGCGCGCGCCGTGGGTGTCCGGGGTGCGGCCGTATACGAATGGGCGCTGTGGATCCGAGGCGTCACGCACAGCTTCCGCAAGCGTGAGCGCAGTCCCGGAGGGGGCATCAATCTTCATCCGGTGATGCGCCTCCACAATCTCCGTATCCACCGGCCCCAGCATCCGCGCCGCATCCGCCGCCAGCCTGCGCACAACGTTCACGCCGACGGACAGGTTGGACGAACGCAGCACAGCCACACTGTTCGCGGCCTCCTCAATCAACCCCAGCTGCTCATCTGTGTGTCCTGTGGCCGCCACGATGACTGGCTTCCCTTGTTCCACGGCATAGTCAAGGACAGCGCCAACGTACTCTGCGCGTGATGAATCCACGAGGACGTCGAAATCCACATCCACATCATCAAGTCCGGCAAATAGTGGCACGGAGAGGGCCCCCGCCCCCTTTGTTTCCGCAAGATAGCCGTCAACGGCCCCCACAACAGCGACCTTCTGCCCATCGGAATCCGAGGAATCCTTCCCCGCCTCCGCCTGCGCCGCCGCGATGATGGCCTGACCCAGTTTCCCTGCGCCATGGATGAGAATCCGCACCACTATGTTTCCGCCCCTTCAGTTACCACCAACCAACCTTCAACAGACTAACAACCCCCTCCGACACTATGATTAGCGGTCCATCCACGCATGCCTCTAAGGTGGCGATGAAATAGGGATGAGGTAGCAAGTGCGCGGGGAGGACGACATGACAACAGAGCAGCCATTTGCAGCCCAACCGTTGGAACGGGACTTCTTCGCAAGGGAGACCCTGGTCGTCGCCCAAGACCTAGTCGGCTGCTATTTGCACCGGCGCCTCCCAGAGGAGCTCGGCGGGGACCTTCTTATCGGCCGTATCACCGAAACCGAGGCGTATCTGGGCAAAGCCGATGACGCCGCGCACACCTCCCGCGGCCTCACAGAGCGCAACCGAGTCATGTTCGGAGAGCCCGGCCACGCGTACATCTATCTCATCTATGGCATGTGGTGGAACCTAAACGCAGTGACCCGTCCAGAAGGCACGGGCGAGGGCGTCTTGATACGCGGCATCCACCCCATTTCCGGCACCGACAGGATGAAGGACTTCCGCTTCGGGCGCAAACAGATCGCGGATGGCCCAGGCAAGCTCTGCCAGGCATTGTCCATAACTAAGGACGAATACGGAGTGGACCTGACCGATCCCGCAAGCCCTGTATTCATCACGGCTCGCACGGAGGAAGTCCAGTTCCGCGCAACCCCGCGCATCGGAATCGACTACGCAACCACCAAAGACGAACTCTGGCGTTTCATAGATACCCGCGAACGGCGAAAGTAGGGGGACGAGGGCGGAACTCGCCCTCGCCGTGGAACGGGCCGTGCCGTGGGGAAGGCGCAGGTCTGCCCTTCGCCCTCGCCCCGAAACTAAAAGACGATCGTCTGGTGACCATCGCGAATTACGCGGTCTTGCGCGTGCCATAGGACAGCCCGCGCCAGGACCTGCCGCTCCACGTCCGCACCTCTGCGCGCCAACTCAGTCACCGTGTCCGCATGCGTTACGCGGATGGTGTCTTGGTCGATAATGGGCCCCTCATCCAGATCCTCCGTGACGTAGTGGGCGGTAGCGCCAATCAGTTTCACGCCACGTTCCTTCGCCTTCTTGTACGGGTTTGCACCGATGAACGCGGGCAGGAAGGAGTGGTGGATGTTGATCACCGGAACACCCAACTGCTCCAAGAAATCATTCGACAGGATCTGCATGTAACGGGCGAGGACGACGAAGTCCACATTCCCCCGCAGCAGGTCCAGAATCGCAGCTTCCGAGCGCGACTTATCCTTCCCCACCTGCGACTGCACGTGGAAGAAGGGGACACCGAAGGAGCGAACGTCCTCCGCCACGTCGACATGGTTGGAAATCACCATGGGAATGCTCACCGGAAGTTCCCCGCGACGCCTGCGCCACAGCAGGTCAAGAAGGCAGTGGTCCTGCTTGGACGCCAGAATCGCCATGCGCTTAGGCACGGACTGGTCACGCAGTTCCCAGTCCAGACCGAAGGGCTTCAGAGTCGCCTCTATCTCCTCTTTGATGTACGGCATCGCGCCCGCTAGGTGCGGCTTGTGGAAAACAATCCTCTGGAAGAACTTCCCGTCCCGCTCATCATCCGCGTACTGGTCCAAGGAGACAACGTTTCCGCCCGTGCGGGTCACCATGGCGGTGACGGCAGCGACGATGCCGGGGGAGTCGGGGCCGTGGACAGTTAGGCACGCGTGGTCTTGGGGAAGGTTGAGAGGTGAAAGTTCCATGCGGGACATTCTGCCCTTAATTGGCGAGGGCGGTGCGCGCCGTCCGGTTTAGGGGCCGCCAAGGCGCGGTGACCGCAACCCGCCTAGCACAGCACGTTCGGCGCGGCCCGCTTGGCACGGCCTCATTCCCCACCGCGCCACGCTGGCACAGCCCGCCGGCTCCGCCCACGCATCGAGCCCCTCACTCCCCGTCTCGGGACGCCAACCAAACCGCGGCCGACACCAGCGACAGACCAACCAGTTCCCCAACCGAGGGAATCTGTCCCAAAGCGACCGCCCCCACCAGCGTGGAGGTCGCGGGAAGGAGCGCCGTGAGCAAGGCGAACATCGCGGCGGACAGTCGGGAGAACGCGACGGCCTCTATGGAATAGGGAATGGTGCTTGAGAACAAGCCCACGCCCACTAAGGAGAGAAGCACCAGCGCGGGTGCCATTGCGGATGGAGTCGCTCCCAGGGTGGCGCCGGAGGATTGGAACAAGCCGGCCAAAGCGCCCTCGCCAAAACCCAAACTGTTCCACAGGAACGGCACGAATATGACGCTGGCGACCAAGGTACCAAACGCCAAAGAGGGCCCGGGAGGTGCGGACTGAGAAATCTTCGCCCCAAGCAAAATGTATGCCGCCCATGCCGCTCCCGCCGCCAACCCGAAAAGAAAGCCGGTGGTGGCACCCGGAACGCTCAGGTCCAGCCCCCAGCCGCCAATGAGCGCGACGCCTCCGAAGGCGAGGGCGGCGGAGAGTTTGCTGAGGAGACCTCGCCCTCGAAAAACCGCGACGACCACCGGGCCCGTGAATTCCAGCGAGACCGTCGCCCCCAAGGGTATGCGCGCAATCGCCTCATAAAACAGCAGGTTCATCCCGCCAAGCGCCACACCAAAAGCCAGTGCGGCACCCAGCGACGCCCACGACCAGCGCAGACGCCACGGTCGCCAAATCAGAACCATGCCCAAAGCGCCAATGAATATCCGCCACCACACCACACCAGACGGCGCCATGATGGGGAAGAGTCCGATCGCGATGGCCGCGCCAACATACTGGAAAAGCGCGGCAACTATGAATAAAAGCGGGGCGGGAATGCGCGCGCCAGTAGAGGAACCCCCGCCACTCACCTGGTTTCCGTTCAGTTCGAGGGCGACCCTTGCGTTTCGTCATCTGCCGGAACAAAATCTAGAGCCACTGAGTTCATGCAGTAGCGCAGGCCCGTTGGGGTCTGCGGAGCGTCGGGGAACACGTGACCCAGGTGGGAGTCGCAGCGCGAACACCGGATCTCCGTCCGTGGATACCCCAGGATGTAGTCCACGTTCTCCACGACGGCGCCCGGCTTGTTCTCAAAGAAGGACGGCCACCCGCAGCCCGCGTCAAACTTGGTGGACGCGTCAAAAAGCTCCTGCCCGCATGCCGCGCAGAAGTACGTGCCGGGGCGTTCCTCATATAGGTGCTCCCCAGTGCCCGGGCGCTCCGTTGCCGCGTGACGCAGGACTTGGAACGCCATCGGACTGAGCCGAGCGCGCAGCGCTTCCTCATCCACCTGATACCCCATGAGCAGCCCCTTTCGTTGCCTGCGCTTTTCAGCTGTTGTTCTCTACGCTACCCCCGCCCTCGCCCGATTGGCCATGGTTATCCACAGGCTGGGGCACCGTGTCCGGGTTCCGCGGGGGCGCCGTGCCCGCGTCCCGCCGAGGCGCCGCGCCCGCGTCCTGCTGGGGCACCGTACCTGTAGCCCCTTGCGCCGCCTCCGCCACCTTGAGCTGGTTTGCGCGCGCCACGACCTCGTCATCAAACTTCCCGTGCACCGGCAAACCCGCCTCTGCCGCGTCCCGCTGGATGACACGCAGGGTGCGACGCCACAGAGTTTGTTTACCCGGCCCGTCGTAGATTTTCGCGCGCTCCTCGTTTTCCGCGGTGCCGTGGAAAAGGCCCGCGCCGGGGGTTCCCTGGGCAGCCGGCGCAGCCCGGAGAACCTCCGCGTCGGGGTCCGGCTTGAACAGCTGCTCCTTGGTTAGCCGCCCACCACCAAGGGGACCCGTGAAAGTGGGGTCCATCAGCAAGGAGTGGTCCACCGCGTCCGTTGCCAGCTGCGCATTCATGGTCTTACCCTCTGTGACCGTGATGAACTCCCGAGGGATCGCCCACGGCGCGTTCTTGCGAATCCAATCCACAACGTTTTCGCGGATATAGGCACGCAGATCCTGTAGCCGCGCCCAATTCTCACCCGAAACCACGATGCGTAAGGTCATGTACGGGCCCGTGAGGTCAGCGACTTGAACACTCCAAGTGCGCCCATCCCACAGGTCCGTGTGTGCCAGCAGCCGCTCCACTTCCGCGCGAATCTCCGCAACCGGCGCGCGCCAGTCCACCTGTATGGTGAACGCCAGTAGTTGCGCGGCTGACCGTCGAGTCCAGTTCTCAAAACTCTTCGTCGTGAAGTCACTGGACGGCAGAATCAGACGCCGCTCATCCCAAATCCGCACCACCACGTACGTGAGCGTCACCTCCTCAACGCGGCCAGGCTGGTCTTCTCCGGGGACGAGGACGTTATCCCCCACCCGCAACGCATCCGTGAACGCCAACTGCATGCCCGCGAACATATTCCCCAGGGTCGTCTGGGCAGCCAGTCCCGCAACAACTGACAGGAGCCCGGCTGAAGCGAGGACGGAGGCGACTGGAGCCCGCGCCTGTGGGAACGTCAAGAGAATGAACAGCAGTGTCAGGATTACAACTACCGCTTGGGCAACGCGCCGCAGGATCTGAACCTGGGTTTTGAAGCGGCGCACGTCCCGCCCCGTGGTGACGTCGCTTAGAAGACGATTGTCCCCAAGGATTCCGACACCCGCGTAGACGCTCCAGCCGCCCGCAGCGATGATCAGTATTAGGAGGGCGTGCGAGACGTGGTCCTCGAATATGTCTGGGATCTCCGGCATGGCCAAGAGGAAACCACCCCACGCGCCAAGAACAATAAGAAGCACGATTAGGGGGAGCTTGGTCTTCCGCGCAAGCAGATCGAACACAACGGACCCAGACCGGCGGACCCCCCAGCGGACAATCACGAACAGCACCAGTGCGACCACCGCGCCTGTTGCCCCACCCACGACAACGCCGGTCAGATTCAGTGCGAACACCTGGCGGCCTCCTTACGCGTAACCTGTCTGCGCTGACTTTCACATTGCCCAGAGACACTTGCGTTCAGCAACCGGGCTCACACTTCAGCCTACGGACTTATCAGCGTCTCGCACGTCGAAATGCGGACCCTCGTCTGGCGGTGCGCCAACAACGCGCCGGCGACCTACCGACAACGCACCGACAATGCACCGATGAGCTGCCGACAACGCGCCAATGATGCGCAGGAATGTGACTTAGACCGCGACTTTTGAATGAATTTGTGCGAGGGCGGTCGCTAACGTATGATTTTCGTCTTGGAGACAGAAGTTCGTTTCGGACAGATTCGGACGGAAGTTTTCTAGGCCCCCATCGTCTAGAGGCCTAGGACACCGCCCTTTCACGGCGGCGACACG